>JAMXLL010000203.1 GCA_024281015.1 Candidatus Binataceae bacterium | reverse complement strand
GGAGCAACTCTGAAGGTGCATGTTTGAATGGGCAACCTGCAATTCGACCGGCACGGCATCAACCAGGCAATAGGGGAGGCATTTAGGTACCCGCGGCGACGCTCCCTGAGAAAGCTCAAGAGTAATTTCATGGTCGGCCTGACAGTGCTGGCCACAGGGATCGCCCTGCTGCCGCTGTTTCTGGTGCTCGCGTATCTCGTCAGCAAAGGCGCAGCTAGCGTGAACTGGAATTTCTTCACGAAAATGCCGGCGCCAGTGGGGCAATCCGGCGGCGGGATGGCCAATGCCATCGCCGGAAGTTTCGAATTGGTCGGCGTCGCAATGCTGATGGGTGTGCCGGTCGGAATCGGCGCCGGTATCTATTTGGCCGAAAACCGCGGTAGTTGGCTCGCTCAGGCGGTGAGATTTGCCGCCGATATAATGATGGGTATCCCATCGATTGTGATCGGCATTTTCGTTTACGCGGTGGTGGTTCAGCCGGCAGGCGGCTTTTCGACGTTGGCCGGCGCAGCCGCTCTTTCGCTAATCATGATGCCGTTGGTAACCCGAACCACCGAAGAGATGATCCTGCTGGTACCCGGCGAATTGCGAGAGGCGGCACTGGCGTTGGGAGTACCCCGTTGGCGGACAACTTTGTCGGTGGTAGCCCGTGCTGCGGCCAGCGGAATCGCGACCGGAGTGATCCTGGCAATCGCACGCGTCGCGGGCGAGACCGCACCGCTGTTGTTCACTGCTTTCGGCAACCGTTTCTGGTCGACCTCCCTCACCCAGCCAATCGCTTCTTTAACGGTGCAGGTTTACACTTATGCCATATCGCCGTTCGCCGATTGGCAGAGGCAGGCATGGGCTGGCGCATTGGTGTTGACGGTTATTGTGCTCGCGCTCGAGATAGGCGTGCGATGGATGACCCGTGGTTCAGCCCGAATAGCCCGATGAAATGCGTAAGCGCGAACGCTTGGCAGGATTAGCTAAAGAACTTCATGCCCGAGAAATTGGTAGCCCGCGGCCTGAACGCCTATTTCGGCGCCAACCATGCCGTTCGCAATATCAACCTCAGCATCAGCGCGAACCAGGTGACTGCCATCATTGGTCCCTCAGGGTGCGGCAAGTCAACGCTCATACGCTGCTTCAATCGGATGCATGAAGTTGTGCCGGGCGCCAGGGTAGAGGGTGAGGTGCTGCTCGACGGGGAGGACATTTATGCCCCCGGCGTCGATCCGGTCGATGTGCGGCGGCGAATCGGGATGGTGTTCCAGCGCCCTACCCCGTTTCCGACCATGTCAGTGGCTGACAACGTCGCCGCCGGACTCAGGCTTAACGGCGTCGCCCTCAATAGCGCGGAACGCAACCGGATCGTCGAGCAGAGCCTCCGGCAGGCCGCGTTATGGGATGAGGTGAAAGATCGTTTGAATCGGCCCGGCACCAGCCTTTCCGGCGGGCAACAGCAACGGTTATGCGTGGCGAGAGCGCTCGCGGTCAAGCCCGAAGTACTGTTGATGGACGAACCGTGCTCGGCGCTCGACCCGATTTCGACGGCGCGAATTGAAGAGCTACTGCTAGAGCTCAAGGAGAACTATACTATTGTTATAGTCACTCACAATATGCAGCAGGCAGCCCGGTGTTCGGATTTCACAGCGTTCATGTATACCGGCAATCTGATCGAGTTCGGGGAGACCAGGCAGATTTTTACCAATCCAAACCGCCGTGAAACCGAGGATTACATTACCGGCCGTTTTGGCTAGTGCAGTGACGCTTGAAGCAGTTGGAATTGCCATTATGGCTAGTGCCGCGGAGTAAAAATGGACCACCCACAGCCACAACATACGAATCGCCAATATGAAGAAGAGTTGCGCGGTTTGCGTGCCGGTTTACTCAAAATGGGTGGTCTGGTCGAACGGCAAATCGCCGATGCGGTCGAATCGCTGGTCGAGCGAGACACCGAAAAAGCCCGTCAGACTATCGCACGCGACGCCGAGGTCAACCGCATGGATATCGAAAGCGATGAGCGCTGTATCCGGCTGCTCGCGTTGCATCAGCCCGCGGCCCGGGATCTGCGCTTTATCACGACCGGGCTGAAGATCACTACCGACCTGGAACGCATCGGCGACAATGCCGTCAACATATGCGAGCGTGCGCTTGAATTGAGCCAGCAACCCCAACTCAAGCCGTATATTGATATCCCCAGGATGGCTGGTATCGCACAATCAATGGTCAATGACAGCCTCGACGCATTCGTGCACGACGATACTGCCCTGGCCGAAGAAGTAATTGAACGCGATGATGAAGTCGACGGACTGAATTACCAGATCTACCGCGAGCTGTTGAGCTATATGGCGGAAGATGCGAACACCATTGCCAGGGCCACCCAGATCTTGTTCGTCTCTAAATATCTGGAGCGTATCGCTGACCATGCGACTAATATCGCCGAAATGGTAGTTTATATGGTCAAGGGGAGGACGATCCGCCATATGGATAAAAAGGGGGAGCGAACATGAATACTGCGGCGGAAGTGCCGCGCGAGCGGGTCCGGCACAAAGTCCTGGTGGTTGAAGACGAACACGACATCCGTGAACTGCTCCGCTATAATCTCGTGCAGCAGGGCTTTGCCGTCGAAGAAGCGGCAGACGGAGCTGAAGCCCTCGACCGGATCGCCCGGCGCGCACCCGATGTCGTCCTGCTCGATTTGATGCTGCCGCGGATGCCGGGCCTGGAATTGTGCCGCCGGCTGCGGGCGCAGCCCGACACCGCCTACCTGCCGATTATTGTATTGACTGCCAAGGGAGCTGAAGTGGACCGCGTGCTCGGCCTTGAAATGGGCGCCGATGACTATATCGTCAAACCCTTCAGTCCCCGGGAAGTGGTTGCCCGGGTCAGAGCCTTGCTGCGGCGGGTCAATGCTGCATCCGAGCATTCAGTACCAGCCTCATTCGAGCAGGGGCGGCTGAAGATGGACTTCAGCACCTACGAGGTTTTCGTCGACGGCGAAAAAAAAGACCTGGCACTACGCGAATTTGAGCTGCTCAAATTTTTTGTGCAGCATCCCATGCGGGTCTATGGCCGCGAACAATTGCTCGACCTGGTGTGGGGCCGAGATACCTTCGTCGAACCGCGCACCATTGACGTCCACGTCCGGCGCCTACGCCAGCAGATTGAACGCGACGACTCCAACCCCGAGCTTATCCTGACCGTGCGCAGCGTCGGCTATCGCTTTAATCCGGACGCGCTTGGATAAGCCGCTCGGTTTCCGGCTGGCATTAGCCATAATAGTGAGCGCGCTCCCGGCGGCAGCGACGCTCATTGTGCTTGTCGCCTACGGTTTAATTTGGGCCGGCTGGGTCGCACTCGCGCTAGGTTCCGGCGCCGCTGCCGGTCTCATCATAAGCCTGCCGGTCTTACGGTCATGGCGGGCCCATAGCGAGCGCCTGGCGGCGTTGGCTGACGCCCTTGAACAGCGTGAAGCGCCGCCTCACATCGGCACAAGCGAGCATGATTCCATGAGCCGCGCCGAACAGCGGTTGCTGGATGCCGCCGACCGTATTGCGAGCGAAATTGATACGCTTGAAGAGCAGCGCGGCGAATTCGACGCGATCCTGCGCAATATGAATGAAGCAGTGGTGGTGACGGGCGCTCGTGGTGAAATCGTGCTGTTGAACGGCGCCGCGCGCCGCCTATTCGCCTTGCAACCCGAGGCTGGCTACACCGGGCTGCATTTCACCGAACTTTGCCGCGATGCGCGCCTGCAGGAATTCATTGCGCGGGCCACTTCGCCCGATGCTGCGGAGGCAATTAGCGCGGAGGTCCCAATTCAGAATCCGACGCAGCGTTACCTCGAGGCAAGCGCCGCCCCGGTGCGGCTGGCCAGGCGTGGGGCGGGCCGGGTGTTTGTTTTTCATGAGATTACCCGGCTGCGGGCCTACGAGACGGTCCGTTCGGATTTCATTGCGAATCTTACCCATGAGCTGCGCACACCACTCACCGCGCTCTACGGTTATGCCGAAACCCTACAAAAGGGAGTGGAGGATGCCGATACGCAACAGCGTTTTCTTGGCATCATCGAGCGGCAATCGCGCCGGCTGGCCCGTTTGATAGACGACCTGGTTTCGCTCTCGGACCTGGAGCGGGGACTGACTCCGCTCAAATTCGAACCTCTCGCACCTTCACGAATCCTTGATGAGGCTGCGGAGCTAATGCGTGAACAGGCGAGTCGCGCCGGTATCGAACTCGTAGTGAAATCATCGCATGATTTGCCGGAGATCGTGATCGATCGCGATCGGATTCACGAGGTGATGCTTAATCTGCTCGACAATTCGCTCAAATACACGCCGCGCGGTGGTGTGGTCACTCTGGAAGCGCATACCCGGTCGGGCGGCGCGAATGGTGGCGGTCCGCCGATGACCCTTCCGGGAATTGATTTCGTCGTCACAGATACCGGCGAAGGCATCCCGGTAGCTGCAATTCCGCGGCTAACTGAGCGATTCTATAGGGTGGACCGCGCCCGCTCCCGTGAACTCGGCGGAACCGGCCTGGGGCTCGCGATTGTCAAACACATTGTACAGCTTCATCACGGGACCCTTCGCATCGAAAGCCGGCTGCGTGAAGGCACGACTGTCGTCGTTTGGCTCCCCATCAGTCAGACTGCTGCTGGCTAAGCGAACCTGTCGGAGGGCCGAAAATGAAGCGCGGCAAAGGCGGTCGCCAATTTAGTAGCGCTTTCAGATGAGACGGTGCTTTGCAGCAATTCCTTTCTCTTCGATCATCCGCTCGAGTGCACGCAGAAAGTGATCGTAATACTGTTCCGTCGTCCCCACCGAGTCGGCGGACTGGGATGCGTCGCTGCAGGCAATCTCTTCGATCAGCCGTTCACGAAAATCTGGCCATTTGAACACGCCCGTCTCTGCAAGTTTGACAGCGATGACAAAAGCGCGCGCCTGCCATGGCTCGCTGAACACAGTTGCGGAATCGAGCTTCGCCGCTGCAACTAGTTGCATCAACGCTTCCGAAGCGTTCATTTCGACTCTTCTCGCTTATACCCAAGGGTCTCAACACCAACCATCGAGTCACGTGTAACCAGTGCCGCCAATTCTTCCTCGTTCAGATGTTCCGTTCCAAGCGGCCGCTCAGGTATGACCATGTAGCGCTGCTCGGCGGTCGAATCCCAGACGCGCACCTCAATATCGTCCGGTAGCATTGTGCCGAAGTCATGTAGCACCCCTCGTGGGTCTCTGACCGCGCGCGAGCGATAGGCGAAGCTCTTGTACCAGGCCGGTGGCGGACCCAACAGGAACCACGGATAGCAGGAACAGAGAGTACAAACGATCAGATTGTGCACACCGCTGGTGTTCTCCACTGCAGTCAAGCGGGCTTCCGGCACCGAAAATCCCAGCTCAATCGCTGCCGCCGAAGCATCCCCAAGCAGCCGCTCACGATAGGCCGGATCGACCCATGATCTTGCGACCATGCGCGCGCCATGATGCGGACCAACATGGCGCTCCAACTTCTGCTCGAGCTCATCGAGCGCGGCAGGGTCGATTAGTCCCGCGCGCACCAGCTTCTCTTCCAGTTCTCTCACGCGCGCCGCCGGGCCCTTCTCATGCGGATCGTGCTCGTCGCTCATTGGCGATCCCCATTGGTAGGTGTGGCACCATTGTCCGTCGTGCGCTCCAGATAATCCGCCCAAAGATCTAGCCGAACAGTATCGCGTGGATTTCGGTCCGCTCCGAACAAATCGCGCGCTGAAAACTCGACTGTGTAAACTTGTTGCCGGCACTCGCCAGCGTGATGCGCATGCGTGTCCGGAAATGTTTGTTCGCCGAGGTCGCGCACGACCCGTCCTAAGCGGCCGCGAACATATCGTGGAAGGCGTGTATGTCCAGAGCGATATATCATCCGAGTCCGTACCTGATCTCCGACTGTAAACCTCTGTGGAGTCGTTCGGTCCAAACGGGAGAGACAGTTCGTTGCGAGCGGGAGCAGATCTAGCGTGGAATCACGGACCCCTTGTTCAGCGTAGAGTCCTTCCACTGCGCGCAACCATCGCTCATAGTACGATAACTTCAGGTAATCTGCCGGCGGGATCCGCTCGATGGCGTGCCGAAATTCGTCAATGTTTGCCGACGCTGCAGTCAGCAGGGCTATAGCCCTCATCCGGCGTTCCCAGGCGTGATGAAACGCTGGTTCATTGATCTCGCGGATAACTCTGCCGAATCCTTCCATTCCACCCATGTCATGGATGCCGTCCATGGCGCGATTATCACTCGAACAGGAGTCCCCAGCAATGTCATCAGGGCGTTTGGCAAAAAACTCGGGCAGCCCGGCCGGACAGGTCAA
>JAMXLL010000202.1 GCA_024281015.1 Candidatus Binataceae bacterium | reverse complement strand
GGCGGCCGAGATTGCAGGGGTGACGCCCCGCCAGATGCGCCGGATTGGCTGGACAGTAGAGCACTACGGTCTGGATGCAGTCATGGACCAGCGCGGCGGGCGACCGCGCCGCAAGCGAATAATGCCCGAGACGCGCCTCCGGCGGGCACTGTAACTCGCTGTGAAGCCCCCATTGAAACGGGGAGCTTACATGTGAGCCGGGGAGCTACCAGCGGTGACATCACCATCCCCGCATCGTGGCACTGTAACTCAAGCGCGAGGGCCGCGGCGGGCTAGGGCCTGGTGGGGTAGGGTGGCGCGGGAAGAGCGGGAGCTGATGCGGGTCGGGCTTCATTTAATGGCGTTCGATGAGCCGGATGCCGACGAACAGCAGGCCGACCGCCGCAATGGCTATCCCGATCGCCACGGCGACCTGTTGTCCATGGCCCATCGCCGCTATGCCCACGCCGGTGGCCAGCCCACAGCCCAGCGTGCCGAGAAGAGCCAGGACCCAACCGCAGGCTTTCAATTCCACCCACGTCAAAGAATTCATCATCGCTCCACCTCCTACCACCAGCGACCCCGTCCTGGCGCTCGCGCTGTCCTGAGCCATGGCCGCGCCTCCGCTATTTGCGGCAGCGGGCATCCGTGCCTGTGTCAGCCGCGTAACGAAAAGGCACGAATTTAATCGCGATCTAATCCGCCCTGCGGTCGTGCCCTCGGTCGAAAGCTGTTTACAGCTCACTGGCTGTGTCTCAAGAGTTTACTCGTGGTAATCGATCCGGGAAATCTGCGTGATGCTAATGGTGGCCTGTCTAATCTAATCGTGCTCGGCCCGTGTGGACTGATGCGGCTGTTCCATTTACGGGGAAGCAGGCCAGCTTGCACATTCAGCGCAAAGCGCCGGCGTGCTCTTACTACACGTCTTTACTTCGGCCCAGGACGGATGTGCGTCCACCTCGAGCGTGAAGGGCCGAGCGGGTAGGGAGGACGACGGGAGAAGAGGGGCAGCTGGTGGGGGTCGCGCTTCTTGTGGAAGACCTTTCGATAAGCTGGAGTCCGGCGAACCAACCCACTGCCGCGATGGCTATCCGAATCGCGGCCAGTCCCTCAATGCCGCTTGCGAAGGAGCCGACTATGGCGGCTAATACGCAGCCCAGCACACCCAGAACGATCAGGGTCCAGGCGAATAGCTTCAACGTCGTTCCACCTGGCCCGCGTCCGCCTTCGCAGAAGGGCTTCCCGGGGCAGCTCGCGCATTCAGCGCACAGCGCTGACACACGTGGCGGCCTGACGCATTTCCTGAATCTCCATCATCTCAATCTCCCTCCGGGCCGAAGTCCTTGCGGACCTGGCCCCGCAGCCATGCGCCGTCTCACAACGATTTCCCGTCATCGACAATCGGCATCTGACCAACTCGTGGCATACAGTGATCAGCTCAGCCGAGAGGTCCGGAGCGGCAGCGAGGTTCAATTCTTGTGGGGCGACTCGCAAATGCGCCGCGCTGCTGGACGATCTCCTCGTGCTTGGGCGCTGATAAATGACCTCGAGATCGAGGTACCAGAGCTTTTTAGCTTTCCGGCCGATCAAACCACCTGTTTGAAGGTGAGGGTAGGTTGTCGTTAAATACCTGTATGCTGGGGAGGTTCATTTGGTCGTCTCGATTTCTCCGCCAGCCGAGTCTAGACCGCAATGAAAGGCCATCAACTACATGAAACCGCCGCTCAAACCTGCCGACGGTTCGCAGAGCGCAGAACGAGGCATCGCCGGTTCATCATCCACGGAAGGATTACCAGTGGCTCCCTCGATGAGCCCAACCTTACAGTCAATCGTAACTCCCGAGATTCCAACGACCATCAGCGGCCGAGTTGTCTTCCTTAGCCTGATCGCGGTTGTGATTGGACTAGCGGCAGGACTGATCGCTCAAGTCCTTTTGGCGTTGATCGGTCTGATAACGAACCTCTGCTTCTACGGCCGGTTGACTGCGCAGTTTCTTTCGCCTGCGGCCAATCATCGCGGGGCGCTGGTAATAATCATTCCGGCCTTAGGGGGCATAATCGTCGGCTTGATGGCGCGTTACGGCTCAGAAGGGATTCGCGGACATGGGATTCCGGAAGTGATGGAGCAGATACTTCGGAACCAGAGCCGCATTCGCCCGCGCCTGACCTTTCTCAAGCCGATTTCTGCGGCGATCGCCATCGGGACAGGCGGTCCGTTCGGCGCAGAAGGGCCTATTATCGCCACCGGCGGAGCATTCGGTTCACTGATCGGACAGCTCCTGAAAACGACTGGCGACGAGCGAAAGATCCTTCTGTCGGCGGGAGCTGCTGCGGGAATGGCTGCCACGTTTGGCAGCCCGGTCTCGGCGATCCTGCTGGCAATCGAGCTGTTGCTCTTTGAGTTTCGACCCCGCTCGCTGATACCTGTTGCATTTGCCTGCGCAGCCGCGACCGCATTGCGCCTGAAGTTTATGGGGCCGACCCCAATTTTCCAGATGCCCAATCTCGGCTCACCAACGCAAGCGGCGCTGTTTTCCTACATAATCATCGGAGCGCTGGTAGGAGTTGCTTCGGTAGGCGTAACACGCGCGGTTTATCTCGCCGAAGACGGATTTGATCGATTACCGATCCATTGGATGTGGTGGCCGGCGCTCGGCGGGCTGGTCGTCGGCATCGTTGGCTATTTCGCGCCCCGCACTCTGGGGGTCGGCTATTACAATGTAAGAGACGAGTTGTCGGGCGCTCTCGCTGCTCAGACTTTAGTCCAGCTTTGCCTGTTGAAATTCATATCCTGGGCAATCTCGCTGGGCAGCGGCACGTCGGGCGGCACACTCGCTCCGCTCTTCACCATTGGGGGCGCGATGGGAGCGATCCTCGGCGTGGTCGCGGCCGCGCTTTTTCCTCACGTCGGAGTGGACCCTCGAGTCGCGGCTCTCATCGGGATGGCGGCAATGTTTGCGGGGGCGTCACGGGCATTGCTCGCCTCGATCGTGTTTGCCTTTGAGACTACCCTGCAGCCTCTGGCGTTGCTGCCCCTCGCTGCTGGTTGTGCTCCCGCTTTCCTGGTGTCCGCGCTGCTGATGAAACATACCATAATGACTGAGAAGATTGCCCGGCGAGGTGTTCAGGTGCCCGCCGACTACGCGGCGGACTTTCTCGAGCAAATCTCGGTCGGCGAGGTAGCATCATTACAGGTCGTGTCACTGCAGGCGAATCAGACTGTTGGCGAAGCTCGCGCCTGGATAGCAATGCGCAGCCCAGGCAGCACGCACCAGGGGTTTCCGGTGGTCGATGGACAGCGGCTGGTCGGCATGGTCAGCCAACGCGATTTGCTGAATGCTAAGGAACCCGATTCGAGGCGAGTCGCTGAGCTGGTGCGAGCGCCCTTCGTGGTCGCGTTCAAAGACAACAACCTGCGGCAAGTAGTCGATCTGATGGCGCGAGAGGGCGTCGGCCGGCTGCCGGTGGTGGAGCGCGATAACCCCGGCAAGCTTATCGGGGTACTTTCAGGCAGTGATGTTCGCTCGGCGATACGCGTTTGGCTTGAGCAATCCGAGCAGCCGCAGCAGACACTTCGCTTGCGCGCGCTCCTGTGGAATCACCGGTCTCGCGCTTGAAGCCGTTCGGCTGGGACGTCGTGCTTTACGCTCCGGGTCACTCAAGACCGAATGACTGGAGGATGTTGAATGCCGATGAGAGATAGAACGGTCGGCGCCTCTGGCAGGCTCGAGCTCGTGCTGGTTCAAGTGGGTAGTCCTACAGGCCGTGAAGTTGTCGCGGACCGTGGGATAAATCAGGTAAGCGCACCACCACAGCTCGAGCCAGCGCCCGCGGTGCATCCGAAGCAATGAGAAGCGGTGGCAATCGAGCTTCCGCGCAATGCGCTCAGATCGTCAATTTGCCAAATTGACAACGGCGCGCCGGCCGCTAATAGCGGCATCTCCAACATCTGGTTGAAGTCACAGTCAAACAGGCTGCCGTCCCAGCTTACACTCACAAGTCCTCGGCACATTAGCCCGTTAACGGTAGCCGGGTTGAAATGATTGACCAGCAGCCCCATATACTCAGCCAGCTTACCCCAAAGCTGCAACTGCCGGGCAAACCGGTTTATCGGCATGTTGGTAATCGTCAGCAGCCGGTGAAACACGATGCCGAAGTTGTGACTCAGTTCCTCGCGATACCTGGTTTCGAGCTGTTCTTGCTCCGGCGGTAGAACTGCGCCGATAGGATTATAGACCAGATCAAGCTTAAGCTCGCGGCCATAGCCCACGGTATTGAGCGACTGCAGAGCCGCGATGCTCTTGAAAAAAACTCCGGCCCCACGCTGGCGCTCGACATTGTCACGGCTGTAGCAAGGCAGCGAGCAGACCAGGTGGACGCGATGCTTACGATAAAATTCCGGCAGCCACTCCATGCCCGGTTCGAACAGCACCGTTAAATTGCAACGGACTGTCACCGAGTAGTGGCGCGCTCGCCCCTCCTCTACCAGCCAGGCAAAATTTGGATTCAGCTCGGGCGCCCCCCCGGTGATGTCGACTTCGCTGACGGAAGTACTAGTGCTGAGAAGTTCAAGAACCCGTTGCGTGGTGGCGCGAGTCATTACCTCAGTGCGTTTCGGACCCGCGTCAACGTGGCAATGATGACAAGCCTGATTACAACGTTTGCCTACGTTGACCTGAAGAGTGCGAGGCGGCTCTTCGCGCCGCAACGGTGCCTGGCCATGCTGCCTCAGGACGGCATCAAAGTTGCCGGCGCCGCAGAGCGATGAGTTCTCCGATCTGAGCACGGTTCAGCTAGTTCCACCGAACTGAACAGGAGTCGCGCCATATCGCTTACGCGCCGGCGTTCCTTATTCGCGTTCCATGAACCCTTCCAGATTGCGTGAGCGGCCGGTCTGACGCAGCTTGCGCAAGGCCTTGGCCTCAATCTGGCGAATCCGCTCGCGGGTTACGGCGAACTGTTTGCCAACCTCTTCGAGGGTGTAGTCGGTTTTTTGGCCAATCCCGAAGCGCATCCTAAGAATTTGCTCTTCGCGCGGAGTCAGAGTAGCCAGCACTTTGCGGGTCTGCTCGCCGAGATTACCCTGGATGGCAGCTTCGACCGGAGAGGGCGCCAGTTCGTCTTCGACAAAATCACCCAGTGAGCTTTCTTCCTCGTCGCCGATGGGGGTTTCGAGCGAGATCGGCTCTTTGACGATCTTCAGCACTTTCTGGACTTTGTCGAGCGGCATCTCCATCTGCTCGGCGATCTCTTCGGGGCCCGGCTCACGGCCGAGCCGTTGTACCAGCAGACGTGTCACGCGCAGCAGCTTGTTAATCGTTTCTACCATGTGGACCGGGATTCGAATCGTGCGGCCCTGGTCGGCGATGGCGCGCGACATCGATTGCCTTATCCACCAAGTAGCGTAAGTGGAGAATTTGTAGCCACGCTGGTACTCGAACTTGTCGACCGCGCGCATCAGGCCAATATTGCCCTCCTGGATGAGATCCAGAAAGCCCAAGCCCCGATTGGTGTAGCGCTTGGCCAGACTGACCACCAAGCGCAGATTTGCCTCCGTCAATTCCTTTTTGGCGCGGCGGCTCTTGTCCTGGCCCGAGGCAATAATCTCCAGCGATTTGGCAAATTCCTCGGTGGATGCTTTGGCCTTTGACTCGATTTCCTTGATTGTTTTATGTGCTTCCCGGATGCGTGCGGCGATATCCAGCAGGTTCTCCCGAGTGCCATTGACTTTTAGCACATGGCGCCGATCCTCGGCTCCGCCGGCTTCACGCAGGAGTTGGCTTTTGCTGCGCCCGGTTGCTTCTTCATAGTGGTGGATCAGCATGGCCGCGTTGCGACTCTTCTGCAGCAGGCGGCGCATCTCGCTAATCATGGCGTCCTGCAGATGCCGAGAGATCTCAAGATGCTGCAGCTCGCGTTTTACGGCATCGCGCAGGCGCGCGTACTCTTTTTCGTCTTTGCTCTTGCCGGTGGACTTGGCGCGTTTTTTGATACGCTCTTCGAGAGCGTCGATCTTGCTGCGCAATGAATCGAGCTTCCGGGTCGCGGTAGCCAGCCTTTTCAGTTGTTTTTCATTGGCTTCGGGGCCGCGCTCCTCGTCGGAATCGTTCTGCTCTTCGTTCTCTTCAAAGATATCGCGCAAGTCAGCCTCGCCCGCCTCGACTTGCTCACTAATGCTAATGAAATAATCGAGCGCCACCGGCGAGCGCAGCGCTTCATCTTCAACTTCTTTTTCGCCGGCTTCGATGCGCTTTGCGATCTCCACCTCCTGCTCACGCGAGAGGAGCTGGAAGTTGCCCATTTCCTTGAGATACAGGCGTACCGGGTCGGATGATTCACTGAGGTTATCTGCCGGAGCGGCAGGTTCGGCAACCTCCTCAGATTCTTCCTTGACCTCGCTCTCCATCTCCCCATCCACGCCATCCGCAGGAACGTCGTCGAGAACCTTGATATCCATGTCCTCGAAACTCTCCAGCGCAGAGCGTAGGTCGGTCGGCGAGGTCACATCCTGTGGCAGGAAGTCATTGACCTGGTCGAAGGTCAGATAACCCTGTTCCCGCCCCAGATCGACCAGCCCCTGTAGGTCTTTTCCTTCGTACTTCTGCTTCATGCTTCTTTCACTGAATGGCATGCGCCGCCGCGGCGTTTCTGGACAGCCCGTGCGACGTTTTGCAGCACGTGGTTATTGTACCAGCCGGGCTTCTTCTGCTTCGGTCGGCCGCCATTGATAGCGCAGGTGCAGGAGTAATCAACGGCTCGGCGGTAGCCGTTCCGGCACACTCAAGGAAACAAGCCAGTCGGACTGGCCGACACAGAAGGAAAGCTGGCAAAGGACTTAAGGCTAGGAAAATGCTCCTATAAAGTCAACCCGATGAACCTGTCGGCAATCGGTGTCATTACCTCCGGTTTCACATGTCTCACTGAAATTATAACAACGATTTCCCTGGAAGGATCCTGGCCTGGTGCCTTCCTCGGGATTTCACGCTGCGATATCTCCCAATGTCGCGTTCCGAGGAGCCTAAGCTTCTCGCGAGCGAATTTATAATGAATCGATTAACAAGATGCGTGCCCTACTAATTGCACAATCCTGAGCACCCGGAAGTGCTAAGCGAGCGACCGTAATGGCCTGTTCTTGTCGTAGGCCGGTGTCTCGCGGAGAATTCAAATCGAAAACCCATTATGAACCGTTACGAACAAATTTGCGCTCCTTTCTATGGTAATCGACTGTTATTTGGGGACCCTGCCGAACCGCGCATCGTTGCCGTTGAAATAGCTAATGGCAAGGAGGTTGAAATCATTAGGCGTAATAAAGACAAACTAGCGCGCGAGCGCCGACCGCTAAAGCTCTTTGCCCTGCTCGCCGACCGTGCTCTCCTCAAGGGGTTGCCAGCCACTCACCGCATCGCCGAATTGCGAGGCGACTTCCCTCTGAGGTTTATCGCCTATTTTGATTCGCTGAATGCCATCGAGAGTGCGCGCCAGTACCTAAGATACGTCACGAAGATTCCGCCTGCTATGTCCGAGGTTCCATATTTGATTCTGGGCGACCCGGTTGAACAGTACCTTATGTTAACGGGGATCACCTGCTTCATGGGCATGCAGTTCGGCGATCTCCACCGCATGCAGCTCGACATTGAAACTTACATCAGCGATGGCTTCGAATTTCCTTCGCCGGTCCGCGAAGGCGACCGGATCGTAGCCGTGGCGCTGAGCGGTTCCGATGGCTTCGGCTGCGTCCTGTCTGGCAAACACATGGATGAGCGGACCATGTTGGCGGAGATGGTCCGGATCATTCAGGAACGCGACCCTGATGTAATTGAAGGGCATAATCTCTTCCGCTTTGATCTCGAATATCTTGAGTCCCGCGCCTTCCGCCACGGCGTTACGCTGAGCCTAGGCCGGAATGGCTCTCCACTTCGCGCGCGGCCGTCTCGAATGCAGGTCGCCGACCGCACAATTGCTTATCGCCGCTACAATATATATGGCCGCAGCATTGTCGATACCTGGCTGTTGGCGCAACACTACGATATCGCCAGCCGCGAATTGGAGGGTTTCGGGCTCAAGGAACTGGCGCAGCATTTCGGAGTCGCGCGGCCGAACCGCGTTTACATCGACCCCGCCAGAGTGAGCGATTATTTCGAGCACCGCGTGGATGACTTGTGCGCTTACGCGCTCGATGACGCACGCGAGGCGGGGGCGCTGGCAGAGATGCTGTCCCCCAGTTATTTCGTGCAGGCGCAAATTTTTCCTTACTCCTACCAGACCGTGATGCTGCGTGGAAACGCCACGAAGATTGACGCGCTTCTGATGCGATCCTATCTCGCCGCTGGTCATTCAATTCCGTTTACTAACGCTCCCCGCGAAGTAGCCGGCGGCCATACCGAAATCCGCCGCTGCGGAGTCGCGCACAACGTTCTGCATTGCGACGTAACCTCGCTATATCCTTCGCTGATGCTTGAGGGGAAGCACCATCCAGCCAATGATCGGCTTGGCATATTTTTGCGTATTCTCAGCGATCTGCGTAGTTTTCGTGTGCAGGCCAAGACGGCGGTCCGTGAACTCGCCGGCATCGAGCGGCGCAACATGGAGGCTCTCCAGCAGACTTTTAAGATTCTGCTCAACTCCTTCTATGGCTACTTGGGTTTTTCGCTGGGACACTTCAATGACTTCGAGCAGGCCAACACCGTGACCCGCCGCGGCCGCGAACTAATCC
Organism: Candidatus Binataceae bacterium; assembly: GCA_024281015.1. Lineage (GTDB taxonomy): Bacteria > Desulfobacterota > Binatia > Binatales > Binataceae > JAMXLL01. Next base: position 9,389 of record JAMXLL010000202.1, on the reverse strand, counting down.
AGCGGGCGATAGTTGAACTGGAAAATCGCGGCGCGTTGGTAATTGAAGTCGATACGGACGGCATCTATTTCGTGGCACCCTTCCCGCTCGACGATGAGAGCGCCGCGCTTGAACTGGTCGACTCAATCAGCGAATGGATGCCGGCAGGAATCCGTTTGGAAATCGACGGGCGCTATCCCGCGATGTTCAGCTACAAGATGAAGAATTATGTGCTGCTGGACGAGCGCGGAGAGATAACGATCCGCGGTTCCGGATTGAAGTCTCGTGGCATCGAGCGCTTTCAACGCCGCTTTATGGAAGAGATGTTCGGGCTGTTGCTGAATGGACGGCGCGATCAACTCGAAGCGCTCTACCAGGACTATCTGGGGCGACTCTCGCGCCACGAGATCGCTATCCCTGAACTGATGAAGACTGAGACATTGCAGGATTCGCCTGAAATTTATCGGGATAAGCTCGGCAGCGGGCGTCGCAACATAGCTGCTGCATACGAACTGGCACTCAAGGCCGCACGGCCTTATTTGAGCGGCGACCAGATCTCGTATTACGTCAGCGGCCGCGGCAGCAACGTCAAAGTTGCAGTGGCTGCCAAATTGGCGGTCGATTTCGATTCCCGGCGCCCGGACGAGAATGTCGAATATTATCAGGCGAAGCTTGCCGACCTGTATGAAAAATTCCGGCCATTTGCGCGACGCGGCGGCCTTTTCCCTCCCGACGAAATAGATCAGGTCGAAAACGCCCCTGTGCAGCAGGAATTGTTCCCGTCTTTAAAAGACGCTGAGGCAGACCCCTAAACATCAATGCTAAGCCTGCGCGGGATTGCCGGACCGTGAGGCGGCGAAGTAGCCGCATCGCCGCAAAATCTGCTAGTGAAAATATCAGCATTCCAGTTGCATGGGCGTCCCCGTCTGACTGCTTAACCTGAGCACTGAAAAAGGACTAAATCATGGCCGACCAGACCTCGCTCGATTGGGATAAAGTAAAAACCTTTGCCGGGTTGATGACTAATGATCTCGGCGCGGCCCTCCAGGGTGCCTTGTCCTATATCGGTGACCGGCTGGGCATTTTCCAGGCGCTCGCCAGGAGCGGCCCGGTCACCACCAGCGAGCTGGCCGCAAATACCGGGCTGAACGAACGTTATCTGCGCGAATGGCTCGGTGCGATGACTGCCGCGAAGTACCTCGATTACGACCCGGCGAGCGCGCGATATTCGATGCCGCCTGAACATGCGATGGTCCTCGCCGATGAGAACTCGCCATTTTACATGGGTGGCTTCATGCAGATGGTCGTGCCGGAGGTGGCGATGGCGCCCAAGCTCATGGAATCGTTTCGCACCGGGCGCGGCGTACCCCAAAGCGATTATCCCGCCGAAGTCTTCGAGGCCATCGAGCGAAGCTCTGCTCCCATGTACCGCCACAGCCTGCTGCGCAAATGGCTGCCGGCCATGCCACAGGTCGTCGAATGCCTGAGTAATGGCGGCGAAGCTCTGGACGTTGGCTGCGGCAGCGGACGGGCAGTGATTGCGATCGCCGGCGCATTTCCCAAGGCACATGTTCATGGCTACGACGCACATGCCGGCTCAATCGAACGCGCCCGGACAAATGCCAAGGCCGCCGGAGTAAGTGAGCGGGTCAGCTTCGAGGTGGTCGATTGCACCCGCCTGCCGGCCGAGCGATTCGACTTCATATCGGTGTTCGACGTGGTTCATGATTCCGTGAACCCTGCCGCTTTGCTCAAGTCGATTCGCGGAGCGCTCAAGCCGAGCGGCACTTGCCTGATGGTTGAGGTCAATGCCTCCAATCACGTCGAGGACAACATCAATCCCATGGGGCGGATGATGTACGCGGCAAGTACGCTGTATTGCATGACGGTGTCATTGGCGCATGACGGCGCCGGATTGGGCGCGCTGATGGGTGAGGCCAAAGCACGCGAACTGGTGCACGATGCCGGGTTTGGACGATTTCAGCGGCTTCCGGTCAAGGATGCATTCTCCGCTCTATACGAGCTTCGCCCTTAGCAGGCGTTGAGCGGCAGATTTCAGGGTACTTTTCATCTCAGCTCTCGGCCTCTCCGCATGAACAGCGCAGCGTTTGTAAGGAGTGAATGCTGATGGGAATTTTAGAAGGTAAGCGCGCGTTGGTTATTGGGGTAGCCAATGACAAAAGCCTCGCCTGGGCGATGGCGCAGGAGTTGCGCGCGCAGGGCTCTGAAGTTGCCCTGACTTATCAGGGTGAGGTATTGGAACGGCGGGTCCGGCCGTTGGCGGCGCAGATTGGCGCGACGGTAGTCGGCGAGCTCGACGTTTCCGCCGATGAGCAAATAGCGGCGCTGTTCGGAAAGCTTAAGGATCTGTGGGGTGGGCTCGACATAATGGTGCACGCGGTCGCCTATGCCGAACGAGAAGACTTGCGCGACCGTTTCCTCAATGTCAATCGCAGCAACTTCGCCAAAGCGCTGGATATTAGCGCCTATTCCCTGGTTGCGCTGGCCCGCGCCGCAGAGCCACTGATGCAAGCACGCGGCGGCGGCTCCATCTTGACCATGAGTTATCTCGGGTCGGTGCGTGCAATCCCCAACTACAACGTGATGGGTGTGGCCAAGGCGGCGCTCGAAGCCTGCGTGCGCTATCTTGCACTCGATCTGGGCGGCAGCAATATCCGTGTGAATGCGCTGAGCGCCGCTCCCGCTCGCACGCTCGCTTCTGCTGCCATTCGCGACTTTCACGCGATGGCACATGACGTCGAGCAGCGCTCACCACTCAGGCGGGCCATGCTACCGGAGGAGGTTGGCCGAATGGCTGCAGCCCTGCTCAGCAATCTCGCCAGTGGCGTCACTGGCCAAACCGTTTACGTCGACATGGGTTATAATGTGGTGGGATGATGAATGGATGTTACTATGCCCAAATATGCTCTTAGTCAGTGTAGCTCCTATGAGCGGCGTCTCGTTATCCACTTAGAATCGCGCATGTAGTCGCTCATTACATAACACATTTCTCCGAACCGCAGGAGTTAGCTCATGGCAATTATTCCGGTGCCCCAACTTTCCGATAATTACGCTTACCTGGTCATCGACGATACCAGCAAACAATGCGGTGTGGTCGATTGCGCCGAAGCCGATAAGGTCATTGCGGAAGTCGAGCGGCGAGGCCTCCAATTGATCGCTGTACTGCCGACCCATTGGCATCATGACCACGTGGGTGGGAATGAGGACTTGGTACGAGCCATCCCCGGCCTATGCGTGTACGGAGCGCGCGGGGAACACGGGCGAATTCCAGCACAGACACATGAGGTCGACGACGGTGACACCGTAGAGGTGGCCTCGCTTAAGGCTCGCGTGATCGGAATCCCCGCTCATACCAATGGTCATATCGCCTACTACTTCGCAGCACTTAACGCGGTCTTCACCGGTGATACGCTGTTTATTGCCGGATGCGGCCGGGTGTTCGAAGGGCGGGCGCAGACCATGGTCGATTCATTGGCCAAGCTGGCCGCGCTCCCGGACTCCACTCAGGTGTACTGCGGCCACGAGTACACGGAGAAGAACCTGCGCTTTGCGCTGACGCTCGAGCCAAATAATCAGGCGCTCAAGAGCAAATACGAATGGGCGAAGGACGAGCGGGCTGCGGGCAGATACACTGTTCCCTCCACAATTCGCGACGAGAAGCAATTCAATCCGTTCCTTCGTACCGACAGTCCCGAACTGCGCGCCAACCTCAAACAGCTGGTGCCCACGCTCGCCGACGACAAGGTTGCAGTCTTCGCCAAAGCCCGGGAGCTGAAGGACAAGTTCTAAGAGAGTTCCGGCTCTCCGCCATACCCGCCAAAGATCAATGGCGCCCCCCCCTTGCGCGAGGCGCGCCATTGTTCACGGGAGTTCGCGCTTACTCAGTATGCGAACTCGACATTGGCGAATATTGAATGAGTATCGCTCGGTACCAGGTTTGGTATTGTGTACCCGCTCAGACTGGGCAGTTGGCGTCCATTGAAGGTGCCCGGAGCATATCCAAAACTCTTGGCGATTCCCACCGGAATACCGAACTGCTTGTGGTAGTACGACAGGTTCTGGCTGTCGACCGCGAATCTCACATACTCGTTATATTGATAAGCGACCCCGACCACGAAGCGCTGGAAATCCAGCGGATTCTCGGTGATTTTGTCGTTCGGCATGAACCACTGGAACATGCCGAACAGGCTCAGCTTTGTATTCGGAATATTGAAATGTCCAAAAAAATCGACCCCGATGTTGCGCTCCCGACCGTTTTGTAGAATTGCGCGATAGATCGCGGTCTGAGGACCGTAGCTGCCGAACGAGTTGTAGCAAGTGGTGCTGGTGCTGCAGGCAAATTTGCCGGTTAACGGTGCACCGGTCAGCACCTGGCTACCCTTATTGTTATCCGAAATTCCAGTACCGCTCGGAACTCCGAACGCATCCGAAGGTCCAGAACCAGAAAACATATTTCCAAGATTGAAGGCGTTCTGGCCGTAGTCGAACTCTCCTACCAGATTCCACAGCGGCTGTGAGTAATGAAGTAGCGCCGCAATCCGCTCAATGTGAGCATTAGTCGCTTTGAGCGTCGTTGGGATATTCATATTATCGGGTGTGGTATTTCCATACCCATAATTGTAGAAGCCGGTAAGGCCGAGGCCCTGGAATCTCCAATCAGCGCCAAACGGATACGCCGTCAGGCGCGCCATGACCTGTTTCGTATCACTCTGTTCAAAGGTGTGAAAATTGGCGTTGTTGTACACACCAAAGCCATAGTCCAGGTACGTTTTCTCGCCGCCTCCGAACTTGACAGGGCCCTCCATCTGGATCCCGAGCTGTGACGAGGACAAGCTAAGGTAGTTCCAAGGCACCAGGTTGACGAACCGATAGCCATACAGATCCTCTTCCCATGGGATGAACGGATTGGGCAGAGCGCCGAAGCTGATACTACCACCCTTCAAGAGAGGCACGTCCTTCCACAAATTCAGATATTGAAGCGTCGCGTATTTGAGACGTAGTCCAAGATTGCCATCAAGGTTGCTGCTGTATGAGTTGCTACCAGTAGTTGTATTTCCATAGTTATTCGCGCAGGCGGCATCTCCACTAGCGCAGCCATTGGTCTTGTAAATCTCGGGTGTGAAGCGGAACTGCCAATCCTTGGTCGGAAAGAAATACAGGTTCGTATAGACTCGACTGATATCAAAGCTGTTGAAATTGGCGTTTCCAGGGCCGGGGTTATTGAGATTGTCGAGTTCCTGCGGCTGAAAGCCGGTATTGGTGTAAAATCGATAATCGCCGAAGAACAGAGTGCCGATACGGAACTTGTCTTGCCAATTGGAAACATAGTTCCGCCAGGCAGGTTGCATAGCATCAACTTTTTTGGCCAGGTTCTCATCTTTTAGCCGCTGCTCCTCCTGCGCTTGTGAGACCGCGGCCTGAACCTTAGCGTTGGTATTCTGTTCTACCTGCTGTTCGATTTTGGCTGCATCAACCGGCGAACCAATCGTCATCGGAACACGGCCGCGTCCGGGACGAATGAAGACCTGGCCGGTCCGCTGATCGACCCAAAGCGTCGTAGTTTTGCTGATCGTGCTGATAGCGGAGGTATCCTGCGCTCTCGCCCCGTGCACGTTTGAAATCAGCGCCCAGCAACCCACCAACAAGGCAACCTTCCACTTACTCCTCATCAGAATCGCTCCTGAATGTTAGCGAACCCCCATGCAGCAGCAGTATGTTGCGGCTCTTCTCGCCAGCTCTGCTGCCTGCGACCGAGTAGAAAGCCGTCCAGGCCGATGCGGCTCACTTGGTAGCTACCGCCGGCTCCGGCACGCCGAGTCTCGCATCGCGCAATTGGAACGCGGTATACGTCTTGTTGTCGCTGCAGGCGTATCTTGGCGGCGAACTCATCTGGACGACCGAACAAGACCAGACGGTCGGCTTGCCGTTAACAGCGACCATTGATGCTGTAAACGGGTTATCTGTCGGGTTACTGATTGAGCACCCGGTGACCATCGCCGATACACAACCGGCTGCCAATAAGTGAATCAAGCGGCGGAAGCTATCCAACATAGCTATGCGTTCTCCCCTCACAGAACTGACTGCCATCTTTCACAAACACCTATGCTTTTGGCACCGTGCCAATTCAGTGCAAAGCGCGTCTGGTGCGCGAAACGTAGGCGCTAAATGTTACGGTTTTGTGAGCAGCAGATTGCAAGACCGCGAATTCACAAATATCCGAGGCGGCATCAACAAAAGCCCACATCGGGTATGGGTTAGTGACCTGCGGCCGACGTGTCTACTTTGTTATCTGCATGACAGAGCAGGTGGCCGGGGATAGACGTTCAAAACCCAGACAACATCTTCTAATAAGAAGTTAGTTGTAGTAGCACATGCGCAAGTAGCATGGCTTAGCACGAGTCGTGAGTCATTAAGGTCAGGCGTGAGGCAAAAATCTCTCAAAGCATCGTGGCTCATCACCCGGTTCGGCAAGATTGCTGGTCCGCCATCTCGGCGCTGAAAGTGGGACCCTCGACGCCTCTAGCGGTGCGTGGAACCACCGATCACGCCAACCTGGCTAGGCCCATCGAAATCGCAGCCGCCCGTGGGGCGCCCGCATTCCGCCGGAGCTGAACAGCGTCAACGGTCGGGATGCGGTGACCTCGGGCTGGTCGAACCCCTCGATCCTTTCCCGTTCAAGAGTAATCCCTAGTGCGCGCTCGATCCGGCCGAGTACCTCACGCTCTTGCGGGGTCACGAGACTGATTGCATGACCCTCACGGCCCATGCGTGCCGTCCGTCCGACCCGGTGGATGTAGACGTCGGGTTCATCTGGCATGTCGAAGTTGATGACGTGGGAGACGCTGGGAATGTCCAGGCCGCGCGCTGCCACATCGGTTGCCACCAGCACGCGCCGAATGCCACGGCGGAAGGCCGCCAACGCGGCGCTTCGCTCCCGTTGTGAAAGGTCGCCATGAATTGTCGCAGCTTGAATACCGCTGCGCCGCAGGCGTTTGCTGACACGATCAGCACCGGACTTCGTCCGCGTGAAGACGATGGCGCTGTCGACATCGCGTTTAAGCAAAGCGATCAGAAGCGCGTCCTTATCGGTATGGGTTGCCGGACACAGCGTCTGGCGAATTGAGGCCGGTGGCCCTGCTTTATTCCCGATGGCCACGCGAGCCGGCTCTCTCAAAAACTCGCGCGCCATCATTTCGGCTGCCGGGTCCATCGTCGCAGAGAACATCAGGGTTTGCCGCTCCCCGGACACGAACTGCATAATCCGGCGTACTTGCGGCATAAACCCCATGTCAAGTAATCGATCAGCTTCATCGATAATCACCGCTGAAATGTTGCCCAGTGCGGCGTGACCGTGGTCGAGATGGTCAAGCAGGCGGCCTGGGCACGCGATAATTACTTGGGCCGCGCGCAATTCGTCCACTTGGCGGCGCATTGATTCGCCACCTACAATCACTGCCGCGCGCAACATGCAGTGACGCGCCAGCAGCCTGAATTCGTGGGCGACTTGCGCCGCCAGCTCTCGCGTCGGTTCGATAACCAGCATCGCGGGGCGCTTCACGCGCTGGCGATGGAAACGGTCAATGAGCGGGATGAGAAAAGCCGCGGTCTTGCCGCTGCCGGTTTCCGCCGTAGCCACGACGTCGCGCCCGTCCAGGATTAACGGGATCGCTACAGTTTGAATTGGTGTCGCGTGAAGGTGCCCGCGGTCGCGGATCGAACGATGGATTTCAGGCGAAAGGATAAAACCAGAAAAAGACATAGACCTGTGCATGAGGCCCACGGAAAGAAGCTGCCGTCTCAGATGAATTAGCGATAAGTGCGGTCAAAGCAGGAACGCTGGAGATATCGGCCAAGGCTTTGATCATGCGAAGTTATAGTTACAATACAGTTCGGCATACGGCTGCGCAATGCGCCACGGGAGAGAACCGATGAACCGTCGCACAGATGAGACGAGGAGCAGAAACCCGGCGTCGGACGCTCAAACCGGCCGAGCCGACCAGCCTAAACGCGGAATCCCGCTTGATCTTGACGACATTTTGGGTATCGCCATCTTCGATTCTGTTCTGAGAGTCAAACGCCGGAAACTCAGGAGCGGGAGTGCCTCTCGCCGGCCGAAATGAGGGCCCATGACAACATATGACCCTGAGCCACGCCTGTAGATAGACCAAGTTTGGGGTGTGTCCAAAACCAACGATGATACCACTGTTGGCTTGCTCGACGGGCCGGTCGCGCCTACAGCCTGGATCGGGAATACGAATGGCGGCGATCCCCGTTATCGCACGCCATACGAACGATTCTTCGAGGCTCAGCCGTGAGTCCACAGCTGCGATTGTTTCAGAGGACTCGGGCGGAAATCGTCACACAACCACGAGGCTGAGTCATAATGTAGCCGGCGATCACATTGATCCCGGCGTCAAAATTGGCATCCATGACCTGCCAGATGCGCGCTCCCAATGGTTTGAAATCGCGTGTTGCGAGGGCAACCTTGATCGTGCTGACGCTTGGATGTTGACGGAAGAATTCGCGGAGATTCGCGGTGCACGAGTCAAAGTCGCTTGCTTCGAAAGCAAACGCTGTCGCTTCGGCCGTCATCAGCGGTTCTACCTCCTGGTATACCGATTCTCCTCAGACAGTGCCGCTCTTCAAGGGAGGTCATGTTACGAGTCAAATAATTCTCTTTGAGCGCGTTCACGCACCAGCGCATTTTGTTATTGCAATAAACAAGCACAGAAAGCCCGATCGTGGTTTCGAATCAGAGGCCCTCATTGCCGTAAGGAGTACGCAATATTCCCGACATCTGGGCTACTGCTATTAGCAAAACTGACGGCCTCCGAAACCTTTCGACTGGTGATGAAGGGAATTCGTCGTATCTCGAAGTGGACTCTTTTTAAAGACTAATCTTCCGGCAGGCCCCTGAATTGCCCGACAGGCCCCTGAATTGCCCGGCGGGACAATTCCAGTTCGATCAATTCAGAGAAGTGAACAAATGGTTCATCTGTTCGGGTTTAAGGACATCAGTATCAAACAATAAAGTTCGTACACGTTATTCTCATGTTAACGCATCGTTACCGGCCATGATTATTGTCAGGTCGCTACAGCAAGCTGCGCGCCGCGTTGCCGGCAAACTTTCCTAGAAGCTGAAGAAATGGCACTATGGCCGTGCAAAAGGAACATCGCGAGCCGTCCGGCGTGTCCGCCTTGTGGAGCGAACCGGACATCATCTGAATGCTCGATTCTGAAGTCGGTGCAGAGTCAGTTCTTGTAGGTTCCATGCCCTCGAACGGGGGAGTCCTAGGCGTCGGGTCCTGCTAGCCTCACGATAGCGTGCTACAGGCGTTGCGTTATCAGTCTCTTGTCGAGTCACCAATTTTCCAAATATGGGAAACCAG
>JAMXLL010000201.1 GCA_024281015.1 Candidatus Binataceae bacterium | reverse complement strand
ATTCAACTCCCCCGATTGCGCCGGCCACCCCGGTCTTGGAAACACCCGCGGCTAATATACCTTCCACGTAAGTCGCCTGGTCGAACTTGAAAGCCAAAGACGCCACATTGCGCGACGCTGCGCCCCCGGAACTGAGTACGAAATAGGTATTCGGAAAATCCGGAGCAACCCTGACTGCCGCATCGGTGTACTCGAATCCATGTGCAAACACCAGGTTGAATCCGCGCGAGGCGAAGTCCCGGAACGAATCCTCGAAGTCGGCCGGAGATGTGGTCTGCACAAGTGCGGTTCTGGCGCCGAGTTTGGCTTTGATCAGCTCCAGCCCCTGGTAAGCGGCCGCGTTCCAACCTCCGTCACTGACCGGCCCGGGTGTGAGTAGAGCCACGCCGAACCCGCCAGGAGCGGAATGCGAGCGCTGAGGATTACAAGCTCCAAGTACGATTATTGGAAGGAGCGCGACAGCGAAACACAGGTCTTTCCATTCCGCGGCAATACGCATAGCGGGCAATTCCATACTCCACTGGCGGTCACAAGAATTCTGGTTAAGCTACCGCCTCCGCGTCGCCGAAGCCACGTGTGCGGGGACTATTTTATTTCCGTTCAACTTAATCCACGACAATTGTTGTGCCGATTGCAAATCATTCGTTGTCGGACTTTGGTCGTATTGCTTTTTCACGCATTTACATCGCTATTCTGTAATGGGTGGAGAATGGTCGCACGTTTATCACGAGTAGGCCGTTGGCCAGCTCTGATGCCGCTTCGCCAGAGTAGCGAAGCTTTGTGCTCGACCAACTCTTCTTGGTACTCCGCAGTGCGGAGAATCCGTCAGAGGAGGGAATGAAATGGGCGCATCGGTTTGGCCGGGAACCTTCGAACGCATTCAGGAACGGCGTGGATGGTTCCTGATTTTGGGTATCGCCCTGGTGGGGCTTGGCGTGTTGGCACTGGGTGACACGATCGTGGTGACACTCGTTTCGGTGGTGTTTCTCGGGTGGCTCCTTATCGTGAGTGCGATCTTTCAAGCTGTGCACTGGCTGCGAAGCCATGAAGAAAGACATTACCTGGATTTGCTCGTATTCGTTCTGGACTTTGTGGTGGGACTGATCCTGCTGAGCAATCCTGCCGGTGGCGCGCTCGCTATAACGCTGGTTCTGGCGGCCTTCTTTCTGGTCGGCGGCTTGATGCGCCTGTTCGGGGCTCTATCTTCAGAAGCCCCCCATCGCAGCTGGGCTCTTCTCGACGGCGCCGTCTCTGCATTGCTGGGCATCCTGCTGTGGATTCATTGGCCCTCGTCGGCACTCTGGTTCGTCGGGTTCGCAATCGGCATCGGGTTAATCTTCCGCGGATGGGCGTGGATCATGCTTGCACTATGGCTGCGTCAACGTCAGGCTGCAGCAGCCTAGGACAGCGTTATTTCTCTTGCCCATGAAGTATCGTTGAATCGATCGCAGACAATTGCTGGCCCAAAACCGCCGAGACTACCAGGAGCTGTGCAAAACCGAGTACGTCGATAGCGATCCTTTACGATAAACGGTGAAACTCCTGAGATTCATTCCTGGTTTCGTCGACAATAATTACGCTCATCGTCTTGCCTTAGTCCGCGCTTGCGCGTTGACCCGATAAACCGTCTTGACCAGTTTTGCTCCGACATTCGGTGTCGGATTGGTAAGGACGACTATTCGCAATCCATCCTTCTCGCGCCATACGACATTCGTGCCGATCTGCGTGTCTAAGCCGGACAGCAGTACGCGCTCAAACATCCGCTCCGGGATTCCAGTGTCTATCATCCGTTCCTGGGCATGCCGGCTCACCGCCACGTTGCCCAGGCGTGGTACGTCGCGGTGGAAATGCTGCATCGTGGACTCGACTCGTTTTCTCGTGGCGCGGTCTAACTATAATTTTGTGGGCGAGATAATCTGCCGGGTTTAGCTGATGCGGCTACACAGCGAACTGCTCTCCGGCCGGTATGACAAGAGCAGACGCCGTTGCTTAACTTAGTTTACGGGACAAGACACAGCCCTATGTTCGTCCTGTTTCTCGCGGCTTTTCAACTATGCCTCGCCGCCGTCGAGAGTCAGGGAGTACCCCTTCCCAACGGCGTCTTCTGCATCCTTTATGATTGTGCGCGAAACGAGCAAGCGGGACCGCTTACTCCATAGCCTTGCGAGACATGAGCGAATAGACGGCGAATGCGCGGATTATTGGGTGGTCCAGGAATCCGAAATCAGCCGCTGCGATATCCGGCGGTCGAACATAACGCGGAGGTGACGGCAGTGAGCATTTACAAAGGAGTCGCACGTCGTTAGCCGCTTTCCGGGAGGCGGGGCTAACGAGATTGGCCACGGCCAAACCATCATCACGTGCAACCCGAGGTGCAGCAAAATTGCGGATGGCCGATTTCGAGCCCGGGCTTGAACCGAACCGCCGGTCATTGGCTGAAATCTCGCCTGTACGAACTATTAGACAGCGCTGCGTGAGTTTACCATCGGTTAGCAGGTTGGCACGCTCGGTCATTCCTAATAGTTTAGGCATGCATGTCTAACTTTGGGGGAACCAAGATGAAGTTAGCGGATGCACAGCGATGCATCGCGTCGAATGGGGTTAGGGGGAGGGATCAATACGTCGTTCCCAAGGCAGGACGCCGCCGGCAGCAATGATAATAAATTTCATTTACAACACTCCGACATGGCTTTGGGGAACGATTCTCGTTGTATTGCTGGACACGATTGCATGCCTCGGCCTTTTCGCTTTCCATCGCGTAGTCCATGTCGATGTTCGTCGCGCCCACAATGAACTCACCGGCTATGCGGTCGCGGTCATCAGTGTGACCTATGCGGTGCTGCTGGCCTTCATTGCCATAGCGACATGGGAATCCTTTAGCAGCAGCGAGGAAATCGTTGATCGTGAGGCGGATTACGTTGGCAGCATCTATCGGGACACGCAGGGCCTGCCGCCCGAGATGGCTGGGGAGATTCGCAAGGACATCGGCACCTATGCAGACACCGTGGTTGGGACCGAGTGGCCCATCCAGCAAAAGGGCAGAATCCCAAGCCAGGGATGGGAGCCTTTGCACCGCGTACACAGCGCTATCGTTATGATGCAACCGGACAGTCTCGGACAAACGGTCATTCAGGCTGAGCTCCTCCGCACGCTGAACCTGCTTTATGGTGCACGCGGCAGTCGCCTCTCAGCGGTGCAGGGACATATTCCCGACGTGATTTGGTGGGTCATTTTTTTAGGTGGCCTGATCACGACCGGGTATACCTACTTGTTCGGCTTCGATGACATTCGAATGCATCTTATCACCACGGCGGCAGTTTCGACCTCCATGGCACTGGTGGTCGTGCTTATTATTGCACTGGACTGGCCGTTCCGGGGGGCAGTGAGTGTCACTCCGGACGCACTGATCAAGACAGAGCGATCATGGAAGGAGATTCCACTTGCCTCCTCTACTGAATCCGGGACACTGGGACCGCAAGAGCGCCTTGGCGAACCCTGAGTATTTTCGTTCACGCCCTTTGTTTGGCCAGCCGGCGGCCGAGTCCTCCAATGTCTTCTGCGGAATTGTTTCCTGCCGGGGAACGGTTCCTTGTGAGGGTTCCTCGACGGTTGCAAGTTTCGCAACAACTCCGTTTAGCCATATAAGAACGGATAGACCATCTTTGCGTCAATTCAGAAACAAGACTAAGTTGGTGGCCCAAGATCGAATTGTGGGAAAAAATGTCAAGCCGGCTCGGTGAAAATGCGGTCGTAATCGGTGGAAGTATCGCTGGACTAGTAACTGCCCGCGTGCTGTCGGACTATTTTGAGCACGTTACCATTCTTGAGCGCGATCATATTGAGCCGCGGCCACAAGTACGTAAGTCAACCCCTCAAGGGCATCATCTTCATGCTGTTTTGCGAGGTGGTCTGCAGGTGCTCTCGCGTCTGTATCCTGACTTTACGGCGGTACTGGAGGGCATGGGCGCGGTGCCGGGTCGAATCACCCTGGATGCACCGTTGTATCTTCCCGATGGTGTTGCTTATTCCCTGACCGGCACGGTCAAAGAACCGCGCGACCTAGGTTTTCAGCTTTACAGCCAGAGTCGTGGCCTGCTTGAGCATTGCATTCGACAGTATAGCCTGGCCGTGCCATGCATCAGCCTCGAATGCGATGCGACGGTCGACGGATTGATCCATCGGAACGGACGAGTTGAAGGCGTGCGCTATCGGCGTGACGGCGAACCGTTGTCGCTCTCATCGGATCTCGTCGTTGATTGTGGTGGGCGTGGCTCGCACGCTCGTAGGTGGCTTGCTGAGAACGGTTTCGAGTCGCCCCCGGAGAGTGTAATAGGCGTCGATTTTGCCTATTCGAGCACCAAGTTCATCAATCCGAACCATGCGCGGGAGTCGGGGACCCTTGTGGCATTTGGGGGGCCGCCGCCCAAATATACGAGAGGCGCGGCGCTGGTTCTCATCGAGGATGGTGTTTGGCAGGTCAGTGTGGCCGGACGCTTTGGCGACTATCCGCCAGACGACGCAGCAGGATTCATGAACTTTGTCAAAGATCTGCCCACACCGAAGCTTTACGAAATGTTAGAGGGTGCCGAGCGAGTTGACGAGATTGCTCATTACAGATTCCCAACCAGCGTCTTGCGCCACTACGAACGCCTCGAGTCATTTCCCGAGCGGTTCATCGTGCTCGGCGACGCGATCTGCAGCTTCAATCCCGTTTATGGACAGGGGATGAGTTCAGCAATCTTGCAGGCTGACGCTTTAGAGCACATCCTCGCCGAGCGTGCGGCTCAAGCGAGTGGCCTCGACGCCTTGGCAGCGGCATTCTTTCCCAAGGCTGCCGAGGTAGTGAGTACACCATGGGTGCTCGCCGCTAACTTTGATTTTTCTTATCCGCAGACCAAGGGCGAACGTCCGCCGATGACGCCTGACACTATGCGCTATGTTCTGATTCTCGACGCTCTCACCGCTGAGGACATCGAAGTGCAAAAGACCGTCTCCGACGTCTTCAATCTGGTGCGTCCGCCCTCAGTGCTTTGGGATGAGCCGCTGCGGAGCCGGGTCCATGAGCGGATGCATGAATTCGACCATCCGGAACGCTCATAAAGCGTGGCGGTGATCTTATGCCCGAGCATGATCTTATGCCCGAGCATGTCAGAGAACCCTAATTCGCCGAGTTCGCTGTCAGCTCAGTCAGCTCCTAAGGCGACGCTGCGCCACCATTAGCGTTGCTTGGCGCTAGCGTGATAACCTGAATGACTTCGTAAGGAGGGGTGGCTCATGGCGGCAGACATCGCGCCGGATGAACTCTCGACCCGAGAGGTGATTAGCGATCCCTATCCGGCTTACACTCAGCTGCGCGATCGCTCGCCCTTTAACTACGAGGACCTGCCCGCCGGAAGTGTACCAGGCATTGAGCACCCACTCCGATCGTGGGCATTGCTGAGATATGGCGATGTTTACGGTGCGCTGCGAGATCACGAGACTTTCTCGTCTGCTAACAACCCACTGGTTGGCAAAGCTTTTCCGCCGTTGGTGTTAATCCTTGACGACCCACCGCGTCATACCCGCTTCCGCCGTTTGGTCAACAAAGCGTTCACGCTGAAACGGATTGAAGCACTGACGCCGTGGATCACGAGTGTCGCTGAGGAGTTGCTAGACGAGGCCGGCACGAACGAGGTCGATATCGTTCAGCGCTACACTATACCGTTGCCGGTCAAAGTAATCGCCCGTCTGTTGGGGATTCCCGGTGACGAGTACGAAAGCTTCAAACGTTGGAGCGACGCATTTCTCTCTCTGGTGTCGATGGATAACGTCGAGCGGATGCGCAGCATCCAGGAGATGGTGGAATACTTCGGCAAAATGGCGGCGGCCCGGCGAGCACGAGGCGCAGAGGATTTGATCACGGCGCTGGTGGATGCTGAGGTCGATGGCGAGAAACTCGAGGAGTGGGAGATTTTAGGATTCTGCATCTTGCTACTTATCGCGGGGAACGAGACTACGACCAATCTCCTCGGCAATATACTTAACCTGCTGGCCACGATGCCTGATCTATGGCAGCGGCTACGCAGCGACCGCTCTTTAGTCGAGACGGTGATCGAAGAAACCTTACGTTACGAGAGTCCGGTACAGCGCCTTTCCCGCACTGCAACTCGCGACGTTGAAGTATCGGGGGTGCTGATCCCCAAAGGCGACCTGATCACAATCTATTTCGGTGCGGCAAATCGGGATCCGGCCGAGTTCCGTAACCCCGATGAGTTCCGGCTGGATCGTGACCTGCGCAACCATGTTGGCTTTGGCATGGGCATTCACTATTGCTTGGGTGCCCCGCTGGCCCGGGCCGAAGCGAAAATCAGCCTTACCAGGTTTCTGGACCGCTTTTCGGTGATCAGGCCGGGCAGTGCACCAGCGGTGCGGCAGACGATGACGCCCGTGGTATTTGGGTTCCAGCAGTTGCCACTAGTTCTGGAAAGAGGGTAGTGACCATGCGGCTCGTGATCGATTACAAAAGGTGCCGCAAAGCAGGGCAGTGCTCATATCTTCATCCTGAATTATTCAAAGTTGATAGCGCAGGTGCCCCTGTCGTCTTGGTCGACCATCCGGGGAAGGAGCTGCACGAGGCTGCTGAAGAGGCGGTTGATCTTTGTCCCAATGGCGCGATTTCGCTGACAGAAGACCCCTAGGCAGACGCTGAAGATGGTGCGGTGTTCAACTCGCAGGAGCGAAAACCCCGCCGCAAGAACTTCCGCGACGTTTGCCGCGCGCCATTAAGACACCGTTATCCGAATTGTGGCAGAGACAATCCGCCGGGCAAGTGCTCTAGGCAATTGCCGGAGTGCGCTTGCGGTCCGTTGCGCTATCTCTCAGTCTCAAGTGCTTGTCGGGCTCGCGGAATATCATCTCAGCCGAGCCGAAGCACTCCGCCACAGCTGGGACGCCGTTCGCGCTCTTGAGTGGTAACGGGAGGGGAAGACACCGCGCGCGAATCCAAGCAGTTGCTGAACGTTCTTTGGTCAACGATCATCGGCAAGCTCTGCTCGAAGGTTGTTTTCAGCTGTTCCGATGTCGGCCATGATTTCTTCTCTTGAGGTGAGCCATAGCAGCAAAAGAGTTGATACAAGCGCACTCGTTGTCATCCTGAAGGGTTAGCAGCCAAGAGGAGGGCTATGAGAGTGTCTGATCTTGAGCAAGCAAGTGAGCGCGGTACTACCACTCGTAATCTCTTGAACAGGATTGCAAATGCACTAGAGATTACTGACTTGATCGCGTTGATGATGGCCGTCGCAACCGGGCTCAGCGCCTATGCAACCTGGAAGACAGCGCAACTGACCAACGAAATCCTCCTCACTTCGCAGCGTCCATACGTTGGAATCGAATCGGTCCACTTCGCAGCTGAGGCCAATCCAAGCGTCGTCGCAGACCTCAGGAACTTTGGAACGGTGCAGGCTGAGGATGCCATTATTCGTATCGTGCTCAAAATTAATGGGAGAGCCCTGCCGGCCGAGTTCGAGCCGCAGCAGCAAGCTACCTCGATAGTATTGTCACCGGCCGTGCCCCATCCTTTATATCGTCATCTCAGCGCTGATGCCTATCATGACGTGGTGCAAGGCAAGGCGAATCTGATTGTGGAGGTACGGGTCCGTTATAAAGGGCCGCGCGGCGACGAGCATTGCTATGTGATGCGCCACAGCTACGATCACATGGATCGTGTTTTCTATCCTTTGGGCGGCTCTTTGGGCTGCGAACATGAGAGTGATACTGTTTTGGCTCGATGAGTTGCCCCATCGTAACCACACCACGCACCATCATTGCCAGCGTCAAATCAATTTATGGCTACAACGGCATGCTGGTAAGCGAAATGTGCTGAATCGCTTGCCAGCGTAGAATCGAGCGGTTTTTCGGCGGCTTAAGAGAAGAAGCGGCGGATCGCACCTGGCGATGGGCCGGCACGCATTCTCATTTATCTGACTGGAACCAGCCTACCGGCCAGGCCCCCAGTTCATTCGGTGCATCTGGATAGAAGCGCATGCGGTCGTCCGGCCGGCCTAGCTCCCGTAACCTGGTGGAATCGACGCACCAATAAGCGATGGGTTTATCGTCACGATATTCAGTTACGTGATAAATGACCGGGGCTCCGCCGCCCACTTCGTGGCGGCAGTCGAGCGGCTCGCGAGAATATTTCACAGACTCCCCCCCGTCGAAGACGATTGCGAGATCGACATGGTCGGCATGACTAGTTGTTAGCGATGTTAGCGGGAGACAACTCTCCTAGCAGAGCGTCATCAATCCGGAGGCCTGACATGTTTACGAAATGCTCGTCGCTAATCCTGCGCTTCCGTCTCGACTGGGCGGCAGCCAGCTCAGGATTCCTTGTTCCCTTGGGGGGGCACCCACGCAAGCTGCTGAGGAGGAGCGCAACGTTGAGGCAAAGGACTTCCGCTGGACGAAGTGGCAAACCCCTTGGAGGCTGTCACCCTGTTCGCTTGGAGGAAGCGGCTGGCAATCGTGAGCTTGTGAGCCTCGTTACACGATTAACTCAAATCTACCTTCACCTGCAGACGGCCATTAGCTTTGGTTTTGAGGTAGGAGACCACTACTTGGGCGTCCGCCTCGGCCAGGAATGGAATTTCCGGGCTGTGCGCCCCGAGGCCAACATAAACCCAGCGGTCGAGTCGCCAATCGCGCCGGATTTCCACTACCGGTACTGGTTCTTGCTGCTCCATCGTTCGCCCCCCTTCCGATTTTGTGAAAGTATTCGTCGAGCACTAACAACTGAGGCATGCATTAGGAGGGCCAAGCTAAATAATGCAGGAAACATCGATTTAACACACGCGAATGCGAAAATTGCCTTAGTTCTGAACACACAAAGAGGCAAAAAGCCGCTCGCGTAACGCACATGTGTCTTTTTTGGGCACAATTAGGCATTATTCGTCAGCCACTCTGCAAATGGACTGCGGCTCATGAGGTACCCAGCGGCCACCCCAACACCCTCCCAGATAGCTCAATTATACGCGCCATTTTCAGGCTGAGATACGACGGATGTGGCACCGGCTGAAAACCGTATCAACGGAAATATCGATGACTCATGAGACTGGGCCTCCGGTATATATCCAAGTGCCCGATTCATACGTCGGAAAATGGGCCGCACCAGGAAACTACGGTGGTCCGTCGGCCACTGTATCCGCCATTCTTGCGCCGCGCTGACCCATTGGCTCTTCCGCCCCAGTAGTGGTATCGCGTGCGGTTTGACGTTCCATCTCCGCGTTGAGGCAAGCACCGGCCAGCACTACATACGCCGATAAGTATAGCCATGTCAGCAGCACAACGACGGCGCCGAGTGAACCGAAGCTCTTGTCGTAGTTGCCGAATTTCGCAACGTAGACCGAAAACCCAGCCGAGGCGAGCATCCACAATATGGTGGCTGCGGCACCGCCCCAGCTGACCCAACGCCACTTGGCATCTTCCCGTGAGGGCAGGTAGCGATATGCGGCTGCCAGCCCGGCCGACACCAAGATAACCAGGACCAACCACGGGATCACGAACCCAAGGACCTTCAGAGTCTCGCTAATCGCCAGAAAGTGCATCGCCTGTGGGACTATGGCGATCAGCGTCAAGGCGATGAATGCAAACACGATGGCTGCTATTGTCATCGCCAGGGCGACGACCTGGAAGCGGACTATTCCTCGCTTTTCATTCTCTTCATACGCAATGTTGAGCGCTTCGATCAGAGCAACGATCCCAGACCGCGCGCTCCACAACGCTATGAACACGCTCACTACCAGGCCCACGCCGAGTTTGGATGTGCTGGTGGTGATGAGCGACTTCAAATAGGTCTCGATGAGCTTCTGAGCTTCACCCGGAATGATACCGTGGATGGCATTTATTTCATGTTGAACGGTCCCGGGATCGGCGAGCAGCCCGTAAATAGCAATTACCGCTGCGAGCGCCGGAAAAATCGACAGCATCGCATAAAACGCCACCCCGGCGGCGAGAATGGAAATATTCTTTGAGCTCAGTGAACCGTAAACCCTCTTAAGAATACTCCACCACCCAGCCTTCGGGATCTGTGATGGCGCGGCAGCACTATGACCCCGGCCATCTGTCTGCGGGGGCTGATCCATTTGCCTGTATCGAGAGTCGCGGTCAGGAGCTCTTGGCTTTAGCCGCAGCTCTCATGCTGATGGCGAAACCGGCTCCCGCGCATGTGATCGCGATTCCGGTAATAACCAATGAGAGCCACCACGCGAGCCATAGATGAATCAGCAGCACAATACCGCCGAATAGGAATAGCGCGCCGTAGCTAAGGGCGACTACCAACACCAACATTCCGACAATGTTGTCGGTCTGCGCCTCGATCAGTCGCTTGAGGGTGACCTCCAGCAGTCGAATTTCTGCCTTGGCAACCGAGGACAGATCGTCCACAGTTTTTGACAGCAACTCAGGCCAGTTAGGTGTTTCGGACGATACGGCATAGTCAGCATCGGTGTTACGCATAGTTATTATCCGCCGGCTATCGTCCTCGGGCCGCACGAGTCGCGAGCTTCCTGGCTGCTTGCGCTAGCATGGCCTGGGCGGCAGGCTTTGCAATTTTTCCCGGATTTACATTATTGATGGGTGCAGCGTTCACGCCGCGGCGGCCGACGACAAAGTAGGCTCCAATCCCTGACAGCAAAGCCAGGCCTAATGATAGACCAAGCCTCTCTCTGACGAAGTGTACAGGGTTCAATTGCGCTTTTGTTTCTTCAAATTTGTCATTTATCTGAACTGCATCATCGTGCAAGTTACGCTTGTAGGTTTCAATTTCCGACTCGAGCCTCTGTATTTCTTCGTTGTTGCTCATGGCAAACCATACTGAGAACGACAGGTTGAAACTCCATTGCCGCGAAATGCGGCCTAACTTATGGCGCAAGTGGGGGCCGGCGTTCCGGCTTACCCGCTCAATAACATGAACATACGCGAACTGAGCACATCACGTGCCGCTTTCGGGCGTCTCTGTTTTGATGGAGCGGGATCGACCGGTTGCATTTGTACAATTCGAAATGACGGTGCGGTAAGTGCCCGTGATGCACTGGGTTGGTCCGGAGTAAATTACACCATTGCTGACCTTTAGCTTATCTGCAGGGTAAATGAGCGTCTTTTAACTACTGGCATGGCATCTGCACTATCGTTCACCGAATCTGATTTTCTCTCCGATGACGCTATGGCTCTCCATCAAATAGAAAATCCTCCGGGAAAACACGACACTGCTCCGCAGGGTGAAATCCGCCAGGAACCGATGTCGACCCTCCGCAATTACTCGCTGTTTATAGCGGCGGCATTTGCGTTGCCGGCTATTGGTATGGTGGTAGGCGGGTTTGCGCTTGGTAGAAATTGGGTTGGTATCGCCGGGCTGCTACTGCTGCTCGGGTTGGGAGTAGTTTATTATGTGATCCTGTTTGAGATAATGAAGTCCCGCAAGGTTGATCCGGCCGAGCGCTCTCCGCATGAGCGCTTCCCATAGCAGCGAGCCCGGCGGTTATCAGTCAGGGCGTCATAGACCGGTCAAGTTCGTCTCTGAGTTCGCTGATAACAGCTTGCCATTCACCAGGGGCCGGCTGCCGGAAAAGTCTCATGCTGGGGTCCCAGGGAGAGTCGCGGCGTTCAATCATCCAACGCCAGTCCGCGGCGTAGGGTAACAAGAGCCAGACCCGGCGATTCAATGCGGCGGCAAGGTGGGCGGCGAAGGTATCAACACTGATCACCAGGTCCATGTTCATCAAGTCGGCCGCCGTATCCATTATGCTCTGGGAATGGCTGGCCGTATCGTTTATCGAGCTATCGATTGCTTGCAGTTGGGCACGCTCGGCGCCGCGTTGAAATGAGTAGAATTCAAATTCCCGCATTCCCAATACAGGTAACAAGGCCTGCAGCCTGAGTGAGCGGGAGGTATCGTATTGACTGGCTGCCCAGAGCAAGCCGATTTTCGGTTTGCTGGTTGCGGCCAATCGCTTCCGGCTGAGCTCTATTAGCGGTCGTGCGACCGACAGATACGGCATACGATTGGGTATGGTTTGGAGAGTAGTGCGAAAGGCTCGCGGCAGCTCCATTATCTCCAGCTCCTGATCCCAGCAGCGCTTCCCGGCCGGCGGGTCAGGCCACGTCATTATCTCATCCACACCCTCGACAGTGCGTAAGATTGGCATCAATTCCGCGTGGGCTTGAACCGTCAACCGGGCTGCGCGCCGGCGTAGTGCCGGTGCGTATCTGATAAACTGAACCGCATCGCCATAACCGTGCAGTGCTCTCAATAGCACCCGTCTGCCCTCGAATGGCTGTCCGTCCCAAAAGCGGTTCGGGTCCGATAAGCCAATTGTCTCGATCGCATCGCTCTCGCGCCACGCTGACTCAAAATCTCCGGCCAGCATCCAACATGTCCAACGTCCAGCTGCGCATTCGTGTGGGGGACAACCAGCGCTTTCGGCCAGGTTGTAGGCGTGCAAAGCTTCACTGACGCGGCGTTGGCGCAGCAATTGGTGGGCGCACTCAAGGCAGTCCGGCTGATCGGGGAGGGCCGCCGATTCCATTAGAAACCGATCTCAAGAGTGTGCCACGCCGATCCGCGTCTCAGCGGGGACGAGGCAATTATCGCAATGGCCGCAACGTTGCCAGCCGGGGTCTTCGCCGAAATACTCCATCAGGAATTTCCACCGGCATGAGCCAATCTGGCCATACAGCATCATTGTTTCGAGTTTGGAGCGATCGTAGTTGGCGCGTTGCTCGTAGTCTGCCGCCAACTGACTCAAATCTTCATGACTCATATCGGCGCCAATCAGTCGAAAGCGGTTGCCTCGCGTTTGGCGCAGTTTCCCGCCCCGCTTGAGCATCGAGAGAATGACTCGCGTCTTGCGCCTCCCAACATGGGCGCCATGCTCGATTGCATCGAGGGGTACAGACAATTCGCGACGCTGAAGGCGCTGCAGTTCCCCATGCACAGCGGCGATATCGTCAATGGATGGATAACGCCCAAGCATCAGAAAAGAGTGAACTCGACGGTCAGTAAGCTGATAGAGCAGAATGCATCGGGCCGCTTTGCCATCGCGCCCAGCTCGGCCTGCCTCCTGGTAGTATTCTTCGAGCGAAGCTGGCACATTGAAATGGATAACAAGGCGTATGTCTGGCTTATCGATGCCCATCCCAAACGCATTGGTGGCAACGATTACCCGGCGCTTGCCCTCCATGAATTGATCCTGGATTCGATTACGCTCGGCTGTCTTCAACTTGCCGTGATACCGTTCGCTGCTTTCGCCAATCTGCTTGAGAAAAGCGAAGGCGTACTCGACATTGCGGATTGTCGAACAGTATATGAGCGCGGGTCCGTCATTCTCCCGGAGCAGGCGTGCGACTTCGGTGAGTTTCTCTTCGTCTTTGGTCGCGCGCACCACCTCGAAATAGAGATTGGGTCGCAAGATGCCGGTGTTCACCAGGGCGATGTCGGGCAAACCCAGCTGCTGGCCGATATCTCTCGTCACCTCTTCAGTAGCGGTTGCGGTTAATGCCAGCACCTGCGGATTACCTAATGCGTTTATCGCGTTCTGCAGCAAAAGGTACGAGGGGCGAAAGTCATGGCCCCATTCGGAAATACAATGCGCTTCGTCGATTACGAGCAAATCGACGCCCCCCGTGCGCAACGCTGAAAGGAATTCAGTATCCGTGAGTTGCTCCGGTGTGGTGAAGACGAAGTCGACCTGATGCTGTTCAAGCGCATCAAAATCTTCGGCGCGTTCGCGTTGGGTCAATGTGCTGTTGATTTGCGCCGCGGGCAAACCGATCTCGCGCAGCTTGTCAGCTTGATCCTTCATCAGCGAGATGAGTGGCGATACGATCACAGTCGTGCCTGGGAGGGATAAGCTTGCCAACTGATAGCAAAGCGACTTGCCTGAAGCGGTCGGCATAACGGCCAGCACGTGCCGGCCCGCCATCAGTGCATCGAGCACTTCGACCTGGCCCTGCCGTATGTGCTCGATCCCGAAGACATTACGGGCGTTGCGCTTTAGCTGACCCCATCTGGCCGAATATATTTCTGCTTTGGAGCCGGTTCTGGGATTCTGACCTCGTGGCACGAATATCTATACCTGCACTTTGTTCTTCGTTTCTTCAGGCACCAGGACGGGAGTTTAAAGCCGGCAGACGCAGGGCGAACTTTGAATACTAACTGGTGCGTCGTCCAGATTTACCCAAAACCAAGGACGACGAATAAACCCGCACGCAGCTACAGCGCCGCATCAATGTCAGAGCGGATTACGGGCCAGCAAGCCTCGGGCGATTACTAACGCCTGGATCTCGTTGGTGCCCTCGCCAATCATCATCAACGGTGCATCGCGATAGAAGCGTTCGACGGGAAATTCAGCCATGTAACCGTAACCACCCAGCACCCGCATCGCGTCCAGTGTCATCTTGGCGCAGGCCTCCGAGGCGAACAGCTTCGCCATTCCAGCTTCTACGTCGCATCGCTCGCCTGCGTCTTTCTTTTGCGCGGCATTGTCAACCAGTAGTTTAGCCGCCTCCAGCCGCGTACCCATATCGGCCAGCAACAACTGTACCGCTTGGTGCTGGGCGATCGGGCGGCCAAATGCGCTACGTTGCTGTGCATAGTGAATGGCGCTGTCGAAAGCGGCTTGGCCCACGCCAACCGCGCGGGCGGCGACGTTGATACGGCCTACTTCGAGGGCGCTCATAACCTGTTTGAAGCCCTCGCCCTCGCGATTCCCGATCAGGTTCCGAGCCGGCACGGGGAGTTCTTCGAACAAGACCTCGCAGGTGTCCAGACCTTTGTAACCTAACTTCTTAAGTTGCCGGCTCACCGTTGGCCCTTGCTCGCTCTTCTCGACGGCGAACATGCTGATGCCAGCATATGCTGGTTGCGCGCGACTATCGGTCTTGGCCGCCACGGCGAGCATGGTGCCGTATCGGGCGTTGGTAATGAACATCTTGGTGCCTGACAGCACGTAATTATCGCCAGTACGGGTGGCAGTCGTGCGGATCGACTGAACATCGCTCCCCGCATGCGGCTCTGTAAGGGCCAGACCACCACGCTTCTCACCAGTGGCCATCGCTGGTAGAAAGCGGGTTTTCTGCTCGTCGGTACCGTGATTGGCAATAATAAAAGCCATGATCAGGTGACTATTGATGACACCGGCGAGGCTCATCCAGCCGCGCGAAAGCTCGGTCATAAGATGGGCGTAACTTACGAAGCTGAGGCCCAGCCCGCCGTAATTCTGCGGGATGGTGGCGCCGAACAGGCCGAGTTCCTTCATTTTGGCGACCAACCCATGCGGATACTCGTCGTTATGTTCCAGTTCGCTTGCGACCGGAATCACTTCGCGCTCGACGAAGCGGCGAACGGCTTCAACCACCTCCCGGTCCAATGTTTCATCCATGGCAGAATCCTTATCGATTATCGAAAGTCAGACGAAGACGCCTGAGACTATCAACCTGAAACACGACGCGACAATGCAGACGAGCCATAATTCATGCCGCGCCGCGCGGCGGCGCGCGAGGTTGTCATTCGATCACAAGCGCTGCTATTGTAAGTGTCAAATTGACGCAAACCTTCGGGTTACCCGTGAGGCGGCCCGATCGCGACCGCGGCCGAGATTTAGGGACACGTTTATGAATACCGAAGCGGTGATTAATGGAACCGAGCTGCATCGCAAGCTCGATGTTTTGCACAACCCGGGTTACAGCCCCGAGCTCTGCGATCAGTACGCTGCAATGATTGGTGAAATTCTGCAATTGAAAGCGGAACGCGCTGCAGTGGTGCTGGCGCACAACTATCAGCGCCCGGAGATTTTCGAGGTCGCCGATTTTATTGGCGATTCATTCGAACTCGCGCGTAAGGCGCGGGACCTTCAAGGCGCGGATGTCATTGTATTTTGCGGCGTTCACTTTATGGCTGAAACGGCCAAAGTCTTCAATCCGGAACGGATGGTACTGCTGCCGGATATGCGTGCAGGCTGCTCACTGGCCGATTCCGTCACTGCCGAGGCGCTGGCTGAGCGTAGCGAAGAGCTGCGCCGCCTTTATCCGGACCTGAAAGTGGTTTCGTACGTGAATTGCACCGCCGACGTTAAGGCGCTATCCGACGCATGCTGTACGTCGGCCAACGCAACCAAGGTGATTAACCGGCTGGACTCGGACAACATCCTTTTCGTACCCGACCAGAATCTGGCCAACTATGTCCAGAGTCAGACCAGCAAAAACGTAATTTCATGGGATGGTAATTGCTACGTGCATCATCAAATAACACCGGCCGAAGTAGAACGGGCCAAGGCCGGCATCCCAGGCCTCGTGGTCATCGCTCATCCGGAATGCCGCAAAGACGTGATTGCGATGGCCGACGCGGTGCTTTCGACCAGCGCAATGATGCAATACGCACGTGAAAGCAGCGCCGACAAGTTCCTGATTGTGACCGAATGCGGCTTGTCGGATCGGCTGTTGATGGAGATACCGCAGAAGCATTTTTACAAAGCCTGCAAACTCTGCCGCTATATGAAGATGATAACGCTGCCGGGGGTGCGCGATGCGCTAGTTAACCTGCGCTACGAGATCACGATGCCAGACGAAGTGCGGGACGGGGCGCGCCGGGCACTGGAGCGCATGATCCAACTTGGTTCTTAGAGGAGCCGGCGACGGATCAAAGATATATTTGCAGCTGCTGCTGCTCGAAGTGCGAGTCCGGTGACGATGAGTTACGACAACGTCGCCCTTGCCGAACCTGGGGTTGGCCGCGGTCGCGTGGCGGTTCGGCGCCATGCCAGGCCGAAGGTGGCCGTCGATACCGTGCTGTTCGCGATCGATCAGGCGCGCGTAAAGGCGTATTTGGTGTGCCTGAGATGGGGGCCGTCGGCAGGTAAATGGGCCTTTCCGGGGGGCCTGGTTCGCGATGGCGAGATGCTCGACGAGGCCGCCCGGCGCGAATTGCGCGAATCGACCGGTCTCGAGGACTGCTACCTCGAACAGCTTTGCAGCTTCGGCGATCCGAATCGTGATCCGAAGGCACACGTCGTCTCAGTGGCATACCTGGCGCTTATAGATCGGACGTGTGCCGTCCATTCATGCTCGCCGAAATACTCCAACGGGCAATGGTTTGAGGTCGGGCATCTGCCCGAACTGGCCTATGACCATGCTGAGATTGCCGCATACGCGGTGCGGCGGCTCAAGTCCAAATTGGAATATACTAACATCGCTTGCAACCTGTTGCCGCCAAGCTTCACCTTCGCACAACTCGAAGAACTCTATGGCATCGTCCTGGGACGTGTGCTCGACCGGCGTAATTTCCGGCGCCGCATTCTGGCGATGAATCTGTTGAAGCGCTTGCCTCTGGAACGCCGCGGGAATCATCGGCCAGCCGCCCTTTACGCTTTCCGGCAGCGAAGCTTGCAGGTCATTGAAATGCTATAGTTGTGCAGCAGGGACCCCATACATGGAGAGAAAATTCAATGGTGCGGCGCGGTTGGTCGCCGCTGTATTGAGCGCGGCCTTGCTCGGCCTGGCCGGCATCGCGGTCTACCAGCTGCGCTCGTCGGCAGATGCGGCCGCCAATAGCCTCACACTCAGTCCGGACTTGTTCCAGGGCGAGACTCACGCGGCTTATCTCGTCGCACAACAACACCCGGATTTGCTGGCCCAGCTCGATTGCTACTGTGGTTGTGAGCAACACGAAGGGCATAAGAACCTGCTGGATTGCTTCCGGTCTAATCATGGCGCAACGTGCGCGACCTGCACGGGCGAGGCGGTGACCGCTGGTCAGCTCTACGAAAATGGAACGCCGGTGGAGCAAATTCGCGGGATATTGCGCCAGCGTTATGCGAACGGGGGTTAGCTTTGACAGGACTGGTTTCCGGCTACATTGAACATTTCACCTACGCAGGCCTGTTCATGGTGCTTCTACTGTGCGGAATGGGTCTGCCGGTGCCCGAGGACCTCGCGCTCTTGACGGGCGGCTTCCTGGTTCACCGTGGAATCACCCAATATCCGACCACACTGGCGATTTCGTTCATCGGAGTGGTGGCGGGCGACCATTCGTTGTTCTTCATCGGACGCCGGTTCGGCGCCCGAATATTGCGTTATCTTGGTTCGGTGCGTCCGCGAGTTCTACCGCGCATCGAACGCCTTAAGGGATTCATGGAACGCCACGGGAACATGGCGATCTTCTACGCGCGTTTTCTGGCAGGGGTGCGAGCGCCGGTTTATCTCGCCGCAGGGTCGGCAGGAGTGACCCCCAGGCGCTTCGCTATCTACGACACGCTGGGCGCCATCATCTCCGTACCCATCGCGGTTTCCCTGGGGTACTTGTTTGGCGACCAAATCGATTCCGCGAGCACCTACCTTGGGGGATTTGACCGGGTGATGCTGTTGGGGGCCGCCGCCTGCATCATCCTCTATGCCTCGCAGATGCTGCTCGACGGGCGTCGCCCCGCGCGTTAGTGCCTAATCGCGGCTCTGGCTATATGGCCAACGGCGTGGCCCGATTCGACGATGCCAAGCGTGTTTCCTGCACTTAACCTAAAAGCCAAGCTTATCCTGCTGATGGTGGTTCTGCTCGCGCTGACGCTCGGCGCAGAAGTCGTCGTAAGTCTGAGCGCAGAAGAAGCGATTATCAGGACCACTCAGCGCAAGGTCAAAGATCTGGCCAGCGTGATTCAAATTAGCGTGCAGGAACTTACGTCCGTCGAGGCGACCGATCGCGACCGGCTGCAGAACTACGTAGCGCGCCTGCAAACGCAGGGTCTCGAGGTGTCGATTGCCTCGGATAAGGATCTCATCATCAACAGCTCCAATCCCAAATTGATCGGCGAAGCGGTTAATCCGGAGGTTGTGCGCACGCTGATGTCGTTGCGCGGGCGTGGCTCTCATAACGAACCGATTGCAGTGCCGGCCGCCAAACTGGGCCTGCCCGGCGCCCAGAGCACCGTCTACTTCATCCCGGTGGAGGTCGAGGACCATTTGCTAGGCTACGTTCAGGTATTGGCCAATTTTGGCGATTTTGAGCAACCTCTCAAGGATTATCAATTGTGGCTCGTCATGCTGGGGCTGGGTATCTTCGCCGTCGGATTGGTTTTTGCCTATGTACTGGCGCAGCGCTACGTGAAACCGATTCACACTGTCGCCTACGCGGCCCAAAATATCCCCTCTCATGGACTCGAGCCGGTTCCTGAATCACGCCGGCGCGACGAGATCGGCCTGCTTACGCGCAGTTTCAATGAGATGGTGGCGCAATTGCGCCGCGCCCGCGAAAGGGAAGCTGAACTGAATCGGCTTGAGCGCTTCACTGCGCTGGGCCAACTCGCCGGCGCCTTGGCTCATGAGATTAAGAATCCATTGAACTTTATCAGCCTCGCAGTCGACCAAATGCGGATGCGCTACGGCCCGCAGCTCGCGCGCGGGCGCGAAGACTTCCTGCGCCAGCTGGGGATGATGAAGGATGAGATCAAGCGGCTTTCTGAGATGGTGCAGACCTTCCTCCACTACGGCCAGCCGATCGAGATTTTTCCAGCGCCGACCGACCTGCGGCAGTTGGTTGGCGGCGTGCTGGCGCTTAGCGAATCGAAGCTCAAGAGCCAGGGCATCGAGGTGATCGAGGAGGGTACAGGGGTCCAAACTATTCTCAATGTCGATGCGGAGAAGGTGCGAACTTGCTTTGTCAACGTTGTTGCCAATGCCACCCAGGCGATGCCTGAGGGCGGGCAGCTCAAGGTCGAATTCGCCCGCAACGATGGCCGATTCACAGTACGATTCTCCGATACCGGTCCGGGCATCGATCCGGAGATAGCCGCACACGTTTTTGAACCGTTTTACACGACCAAGCGCGAAGGCATCGGGCTGGGCCTGTTTTTCTCCAAGGCCATCGTCGAGAAGCACGGCGGTACTATCAGCATCAGCCCCAATGAACCCCCGCCGGGCGCTAGCGTGACATTTACTTTTCCGGCGGAAGGAATTCACAAGTCGATATGACGCAGCAAGCCTCGGTACTGTTGGTTGAGGACAATGATCTCGAGCGGCAAATCACTGCCGAAACTCTGCGCGAAGAAGGCTTCGCGGTCGAAGAGGCCGCGCTTGGCAAGCGCGCCCTGGAGTTGCTCGGCCTTGGCCGCTTTGACGTCGTGCTGACCGATCTGATGATGCCTGGCATCTCGGGCGAGGAGCTGCTGATCAAAGTCAAAGAGAGGTATCCCGCCACGCAGGTGGTAGTGTTGACGGCATTCGGCACCATCGATAGCGCCGTGAACGCAATCAAGGGGGGTGCATTCTACTATCTCACCAAACCGGTTGACCGCGAGCCGCTGGTAATGATCGTGACAAGAGCCGCCGAGCTGGCCCGCGAGAAACAGGAAAACCTGCTGCTGCGCAGTGAAGTCGAAGGCAAACTGACGGTGGAAGGCATTATCGGGCAGGATTCGGCAATGCGCGAGATGATGCGTATCGTGCGCAAGGTCTCGCCCTCCAACTCCACGGTGCTGATCCAGGGTGAAAGCGGCACCGGCAAAGAAGTGATCGCCCGCGCCATCCACCGCCTGTCGCCGCGCGCACAACGCCCGTTTATCGCCATTAACTGTTCGGCGATTCCCGACAATCTCATTGAAAATGAGTTATTCGGTCACGAGCGGGGCGCTTTTACCGGCGCGACCGAGCGCAAAATCGGACTGTTCGAGACCGCCGACAAATCGACCTTGTTCCTCGATGAAATCGCCGATCTGGGCGGTGGCGTGCAAGCCAAATTGCTGCGGGTACTGCAGGAACGTGAACTGCGAAGAGTTGGCGGGAATGACTCGATCAGAGTCGACGTGCGGCTGATCGCTGCTACCAATCGTAACCTCGCGGAGGAGGTGGCTGAAGGCCGCTTCCGCGAGGACCTGTTTTATCGGGTGAACGTGGTCACGATCACGCTGCCGCCCTTACGCGAACGGCCTTCCGATATCCCCCTGCTCGCCAATCATGCATTAGCTCGCTTTGCCCATTTAGCCGCAGGCCGTGTCAAAGAAATCAGCCGCGAAGCGATGGCGGTACTGCTCGACTACTCCTGGCCGGGAAACGTGCGTCAACTCGAATCCGCCATTGAGCGGGCGCTCTTGCTATGCGAGGGTGACCGCATTATGCCCGGTGACCTGCCGCAGGAGGTGCGTGAGCGCAAGGCGGTCGGACGCGTTGAACGCTCCCGCGTCAGCGGCGGGTTCGAGATTCCACCAGAGGGGATTAACTTCGAGCATCTTGAGCGAGATATCATCTACCAGGCGATGGACAAGGCCGACTGGGTGATCGCCAAGGCAGCCAAGATGCTGGGGATGAGCTACCGGACCCTGCAGTACCGGCTCGACAAGTTCGGCGTCAAGAAACCGGACGCCAAAAATGGCGCCAGTCAGTAAGATGCATTGGATACGCAACCGCGCGAGGCCAATGATAGTGGAGAATGACCGTGCCTGATTCCGCAAAGCAGCGTCTGGTCGGAAAGCGAGCGATTGTTACCGGCGCCGGGCGCGGCATTGGCCGCTGCGAAGCTCTGCTCTTTGCCCGCCAGGGAGCCAAGGTTGTGGTGAGCGATATTGGCACTGACCGCGAGGGTGCCAGCACTGCATTGAAGGTCGCTGATGAAATCGCTGCCGCGGGCGGCGAGGCGCTGCACACGACTGATAGCGTTGCAACGCTGGAAGGGGCACGCCGTACGGTCGATGTCGCAGTTCAAGCGTTCGGCGGTTTGGATATCCTCGTCAATAATGCCGGACTGCGGGCCGGCAACCCCGTCGACAAGCTCAGCGAAGAGCAATGGCATTCCGTGCTCGACAGCCATTTAAAGGCGTCGTTTGCGATGATCAAATTCGCTGTGCCGGTCTTTAAGCGTCAGAATGGCGGCGTAATCGTAAATACCGGTTCGGAAGCGGGGCTGGGGATGATCTTTAACTCGGCGTACGCCGCGGCAAAGGAGGGTATCGCCGGGCTGACGCGCTCGGTCGCCCGCGAACAGGGCCGTTTCGGGATCCGCTGCAATATGATTCGCCCGCGAGCCACCGTCAACACGGGCGGTGGCGAATGGGGAGCGCAGGTGTTCCAGAAATGGGCGCCGATGGTCAAAGCGATGGGACGCTATTGGATGGGTGATCGTGGACTAAGCGGTTTCAAACGTCCAGCTCATCCGGAAAAGGTGGCGGAACTCGTCGTATGGCTATGCACGGATGCCGCCGCGAACGTCAACGGCCGTTCATTTTATGTCGCCGGGGAAGAAGTGGGAATCTGGTCCGAACCGGAGTTAATCCGGAATCTGGCCCGGCCGGGCGGATGGGATCTCGATTCACTCGATCAGTACGCCGCTGAGGTGATGACCGGCGACCTGACAAATCAATTCCTGATCAAAAATCCGCTCGAAGGTGACGACTGACGGCAACGATTTCCTGTCAGCGGCCAGCAATACTGACCACCTTCAGAAACTAAGCTGGGCGCTATTTGCTGGACCCTGCTGCCATGGCCAATCCGAGACGTTTACTCAGGCTAAGGAACATTACCGAAATTGCGCGACATACCTGGTCGCGGATTTGGCCGGAACCGATGCCTTCGGGTTGGAAAGTCTACCTGGTGCGCAAAACCGTTATCCAGAGCGTCCATGGGCGCCAGGTTTGTGGCGTCACACTGGCGCGCAGCAAGACGATTCTGGTTGGACGCAACACCGGCCATTACAGTTTCGAGACGCTGGTCCACGAGCTGGCCCACTTGCGAACGCTCGAGGAGCAAATTGACCACGGCCCCAGATGGCAACACGAATTCAACTCAGTTGCCCGCACCACGCTTGGCAGTGAATTAGCGCGGCACATCTGAAGAAGGCCGGCTGCTTTCGGCTGGCCTCTAATGATTTTAGGGTGAGATCGTCATCTTCAGGGGCTGCTGTCGCCGAGCAGTTCGAGCGCTGTTCTATGCAAAGTCGGATCGCCCGCCGCAATCACTTGGCCGCCCCCATAAGCAGGTTGACCCGACCAACTGGTGACCACGCCGCCGGCCGCTTCGATAATCGGAATTACCGCCTGGATATCATATGGGTTGAGCTGAGTTTCGATTACCAGGTCAATCAGTCCCGCCGCGAGCAGGCACCAGGCGTAGCAATCGGTTCCATAGCGCGTCTGTTTGCATCGGCGCGCGACTCGTCCGAAGGCTGATCGCTCAGCCCCCTCCCTGAACATCTCCGGATGAGTCGCGCACAGCGAGGCATCGCCGAGATCATCAATCTGCCGGGTGCGCAGGGGCCGCAACTCGGCCGCTCGACGAAGATAGGCTCCATGTCGCGAGCCTATGAACGTCTCCTTTACAAAAGGCTGATGCATCACTCCAAGCACTGGCCGGATGCCGTCGTTCAAGGCGATCAGCGTGCCCCATTGCGGAAGGCCCATCATGAAGCCCCGCGTGCCGTCAATCGGATCGATTATCCACGTGAGGGAGCAACTACCCGAGCTGCGCCCGTATTCCTCGCCGAATACTGAATGGGTCGGATATGCACGGGCAATTTCGCGGCGAATTACCTGTTCGGCTTGCTTATCCGCCAGCGTGACCGGATCGTAGTCAACCGTCGACTTGTTCTCGACCCCAAGGCCTGAACGGAAGTGGGGCAGAATCTCTTGACCGGCTAACTCGGCGACCCGACAGGCGAATTCCAGGTATTCCTCGATCTCAGCATCGCTCAGGGCTTTGGCAATTACCTGGGTCGTCATCGAGCTACTCTTGTCGTTCATCGAAGGAGCCACGCGGCGGCGGTCCGGTGCGCTCATCGGTTAGCCCGAGTGGCCGGCGCAGCAAATACATTAATGTCGGCTGGTTGACCCGTGTTAGTAGTGCAATCGAGACAGCTCCGCCGATAACCACGATGGCCAGAGGCCGCTGAGTCTGTGCGCCAATGCGGGTCGATAAGGCGGCCGGCAGCAGACCCAGGCCATCGACCAGAGCGGTCATCATCACCGCTCTAAAGCGGCGGTCGGCGCCCATCAATATGGAATCCAGCACTGAATATCCCTGCTGCCAGAGCTGGCGGATGTAAAAGTTGAGCAAGATGCTGTCCATGATCGCTATGGCGAAGATTGAAATAAAACCGACCGCCGCAGAAACGCTGAATGGTGTGTGGGTCAGGACCAACGCCAAAACGCCGCCCAAACAGGCGAGCGGGACCTCGGCCATCAGGATCAGGGTATTCACGACGGATAGGGTCGCTGCATACAGCACTCCCATAATCAGGAGCAGGGCGATCGGAATCACAACGGCTAGCCGGCGATTGGCCGCCTGCAGCTCTCCATACTCGCCGACCCATTCCACGCGAGTTCCTTCGGGCAGACGAATCTCGTCCGCAACGCGTTGCTTCACTTCTGCAACTGCTCCCTGCAGATCGCGTCCGGTCACCGAGAACCGCACTGGCACGTAGCGCTGCAAGTTTCCCCTGTAAATGAACGATGCACCTTCCGAGGTCTCGACCTTCGCGATCTGGCCGAGCGGTACATTGCCGCCGGTTGGTACGTTCACCCGAATATTGCGCATCGCCTGCAGATCGTTGCGGTATTCGGGTTTCCAGCGGACCACCAAACCAAAGCTTCGATCACCTTCGAGCACCTGAGTTACGGTTTGACCGCCGATTGCTGCTTGCACAATGGCTGCTACGTCACCGGAGTTGAGCCCATAGCGTGCGGCGGCCTGACGATCGGGCTCGACCACGATGTTGGGCTGTCCTAACGAACGGAAGACAAAGACGTCGGTCACGCCGCGAACTCTACTAAGCACATGCGCGATGCGATTGGCGGCCGATTCATCCGTATCCAGGTCAGGTCCGAAG
The DNA here is from genome assembly GCA_024281015.1 of Candidatus Binataceae bacterium. Classification (GTDB taxonomy): domain Bacteria; phylum Desulfobacterota; class Binatia; order Binatales; family Binataceae; genus JAMXLL01. The sequence continues at coordinate 27,206 of JAMXLL010000201.1, read as the reverse complement.
ACCTTGACCACATTCGCGCCGGCCTTTACGCCCGACAGCGCCTCATCGATATTGTCCTCGATGTTCTGCGAGTAGGAAAAGCTAACACCCGGGAAGCGCCGCCGCAGCTTCGCGTCTATCGCGCTGACGAGCTCCGCCTTGGTCATGCCAGCGGGCCACTCTGCTGCCGGTTTAAGATCTACCGAGAACTCAACCGCAAAGAAGCTCGTGGTCTCAGTGCCGTCGTCGGGCCGCCCGAGTTGCGAGACGACCGTCACAACTTCGGGGAATGACAAGAAAACCTGGCGCATTTGGGAGACCAGCTTGGCACCGCGCGGAAGGTTAATTGTAGAGGGCATTATCGCATGCGCCCAGATATTTCCTTCCTCGAGCTTCGGCAGAAACTCACCGCCCAGTAACGGAAAAAGCGAGAGTCCCCCGATGACTATAATCAGTATTATCGACAGTGTCAGACGCGGCCAGCGTAGAACCTTGAAGAAGAGATTATGATAAAACCGGCGCAGCGCTTCCCACACGAAGTTGTGGGTTTCTGTCATCCCGCGGTGGAGCAGAAATGAGCTGAGGACCGGTGATAGCATGACCGCGAGCAAAATCGCGATCATTAGTGCATAAGCATAGGTGTGGGACATCGGCGAGAAGATCGCGCCCTCCACTCCTTGCATCGTGAACAACGGCAGGAAAGCGATAATGAAGATCAGGGTCGAATAGAGCATCGGCCCCCCAACCTCCTCAGACGCATGACTGATGCTGGTCAGCGTGTCGCCGATGGCCGGGTCATCGGTAGTGAGATGACGGTAAATATTTTCGGTGACGATAATAGTGGAATCGATGATGATGCCGAAGTCCACGGCTCCCAGCGAGAGCAGGTTGGCTGGTGTACCGCTCAAGTACAACAGAACAAAGGCGCCCAGCATCGCCAATGGAATATTAATTGCCGCAATAAGCGCGGTGCGCAGATTCCCCAGGAAAAACAGCAACACCAGGAATACCAACACCATGCCGAGCGCGAGATTCTCCAGCACCGTGTGCAGCGTCGTATAAACCAGCCCGGTACGATCATAATAGGGCACCATCTTGTACCCTTTCGGGAGCATACCGCTGCTGTTGAGTTCGGCTACTTTCTGTTCAACACCCTTGAGGGTCTTGAGAGTGTTGCCGTGCTTGCGCATCAGCACGATGCCTTCAACCACTTCGTCCTGGTAATTCATCCCGACGATGCCGAGGCGCGGCGCCCACCCTACCGAGACATCGGCCACGTTGGAGGTTTTAATCGGCGTCGACTTGTTAGTAGCCAGCACGATGTTCCGGATGTCATCCAATGAATGGATGAGGCCGATGCCACGGATATCGAATACCTGTTCGCCGACATTGAGATAACTTCCGCCGGCATTGGTGTTCGAGTTTTGAATCGCCGAGATTACCTGGGATAGCGGGACTGCATAATGGGTGAGCTTGGCCGGATCGAGATCGACGTGGTATTCCTTGGTCAGACCGCCGAAGCCGGACACATCCAGTACGCCGGGCACCGTTTTAAGCTGCTTTTCACAGATCCAGTCTTCGACCACCTTTTCTCTGACAAGGTCGTGGTCGGGGCCCTGAACGAGATAGCGATAAATCTCCCCAATCGGGTTTTCCGGCGAGAGCGTCGGCATGATGCCTTGCGGGAGCGTTACAAACTGGAGTTGATTAATCGTCTGAATGCGGTCGAATTCGTAGTCACTATCCCAGTCGAAGTACAAGCGGACGTCTGACAAGCCATAGAGTGATATCGACTCCATTGACTTGAGATTAAGCATGCCGCTCATTGCATACTCGGTCGGGATCGTGACCAGACGTTCAACCTCTTCGGCGCTATAGCCGGTTGGTAGTGTCAGCACCTCGGTCATCGGTTGGACCGGATCGGGATATGCCTCAATGTCAAGTTCGCTGAATGAATACACACCCGCGACCAGCAGAAGAACCGCTCCTGCGATCACTACTGCGCGCTGCTGGAGCGCCAGGGCCATTAAAGCCTTGATCATTGCGCCACCTGCCTCGCTTCAGAACGTGGAGCGCGAGCTCAGGATCGCTCGCCGTGGGCTTCGTGCCACAGTTCGTTCACTTGCATAGTCGCGCCGCTGACCACGCGCTCCCCCGGCCTCAGACCACGCGTCACACGAGCATAACCTTGTTGATTCCAGGAGCCGACGGTAACCCTGCGCCGCTCGAAGCGGTCGCTCCCTGCGTCGACGTATACAAAATAGGCGTCGGTTTCAAACACCAGCCCATCGAGAGGCATGACTATGGCGTCGCGTGCCGGCACCATGATTTTTATCTGCGCCAGCATTTGCGGTTTGAGCTTGTGCCCGGGATTGCTTACTCGGCAGCGAACCTGAAGCGTATGGCTGGTCGGATCTATTGTGGGGCTAATACGGTCGACGGTGCCATAAAACACGTCTCCTGGATAAGCGGTAGTGACAGCTTGGAGCCGTTGGCCGACGCGAACCCGCGCCAACTCGTCTTCGTAAATATCGGCAGTGATCCACACGTCATCGAGTGTTCCAACTGAGTACAGCACATCTCCTGGATTTACCGCCGAGCCACGCAACGCCTGATTCTGCACCACTGTCCCACTGACAGGCGCACGCATGACAAAGCTGGGTGCGGCACTCTTGATCGCCTTGATTTGCGCCGGCTCGATGCCCAGCAGTTCCAGCTTGCGGGTTGCTGCCTCTAGCATCGATTGGGCAAACTGCCGCTCATCGGGTCCACCGCCTGCTAAAGCTGGCGCTGCAGCCTTGGCTTGAAGATACTCGGCCTCGGCGGTCATGAAGTCAGGACTATACAGGGTAAGAATCGGCTGCCCTCGCCTGACGAAGTCCCATTGCGAAACGCGAACGTCTTCGATCCGTCCAGCCACCCGCGAGATGATATTTGCAACGCGGCGATCGTCGAATGCGATTTGCCCGGTGGTGTCCAGCACGCCGGGCAACTGGAAGGCGCGCAGCGTGTATAAGGTCATGTCAGGCAGCGCCCCGGGCTGAAGCTGGAGCAACTCAGGACCTTGCCCCTGATGCTCGAGCATCGCGATAGCATTCTGCTGCGGAGGGTTGGCCTGCGCACCGCGCGGTTGGTCACAACTGATGTCGAAGCCAGCAACGGCCGCCGTCATCCCGCACAATAATGCAAGCCTAATCGACATTGCCCGCCGAATGCTCACGGAAGGTTGCCTCCCGCGGCCTGCGCCAATGCCACCTTGCCCGCCAGCAACTGATTAACGGCTTGCAGGTAGGCGGTCCGCGCATCGCTTAGCTGGCGGAAAGTGCTGATCAGAGTGGTGAAATCGGTCTTGCCACCCTGGTAGGCAATGAGCATCACTTCAAAGGCCTGATGGGCCAGCGGAGTAAGGGTGTTTCGATAGAGGAGTGCAGTTTCCCGCGAGCGCAGAACCTGGCGATAGAGGCTGGTCACCTGGCCGGCGGTCTGGGTCCGAATCGATTCGAGATCCTCCCGGGCGGCATCGAGATCCTCGCGCGCGCGAGTGATATCCGCGTTCTTTGCCCAGAAGAAGATCGGCAGGTTGAAGCCAATCTGGAAGTTCCAGTCCTCAGTATGGTTAGGTGCGGGTGCGAAGCTGGCGATTAGCCAGTGGTCGAAACCAAAGCCCAGAGTGTAATCGGGAGCATATTCAAGCCGGGCGAGCGTCAACGCGGTATTTTGATTTTTCTCGGTCAGCGCCGCTTGCAAAATCTCCTGGCGCTGGCTCACCGCTCGATTCACTACTTCGTCGAGGCTGAGTTCGAAGCTCGCAAGATCGAATTTTCTATCAACCTGCAAAGGCTCGTCTGGTCTGCGGTCGAGCAGGACGTTGAGTGCGGTCTTGTCATTAGCGATGGTTACCGACTGCTGGCGCAACTGTTCGCGGTCGGCCTCCAGGGCAAACTTAGCATTGATGAAGTCACCCTGAGTGGCAAGGCTGGCCGTATATGCAATCTCAGTGACCTTCAGCACGCGTTCGAGATTTGCGGTGTTCTCGGTGATCAAGTCGCTCAAAGCAAGGTCGAGCTGGATTTGGTAGTAGGCAGTCTTGACCTGCGCCGTCACATCGCGCAGTGCGGCAAGGTAGGTGAGGCGGGCGATTTCCGTGCTACGCTCCGCTGTGCGCCCCTGGAGTAAGCCCTTGCCGGGAAACTGCAGCGCTTGCGTCGCAGCTATGGTATGCAGACCGGATCCGTACAGAAAGCCTCTCCAGCTATCCGACTCCGAGAAAGTGAACTGGGGGTCTACTGGAGTATAGTTCTGGATAATCTGATGCTTTGCTGATTCCCAGCGAAAACGTGAGCCCCGTACCTGCGGATTGATTCTGGCTGCTTCCGCAACCGCCTGATCAATCGACAGAACCTGTGCCAGGGCGATACGCGGAAACCACAGTATTCCGGTGAGTGCCGCAGCAGTTAGCAGGCTTCGCATATCGTCCTCCTCACCGGCTCGATCCAGAGCACGCAAATTTTGGCTGGCTGGACCGGTTCTATACAGGTCGTTCCAGCAGCTTCCCCGCGGCCTCCAGCGAAGTCTGCCTGCCGGCCCGGCTGTTGAAACGCGGAAGCAACCGGGCCGAATTGAGAATGAAAAGCATCTCTGAAGCGACATGAAAAAATGCCGCCAGCGTCGGACCGAGAATACCGGAGGCCGCGAGACAAATGCCTGCCGTATCCACGGCAATAGTCCCGAAAAAATTCTGCCAGATAGTTCGCCGCGTCCAACGCGCAATCCATAAAATTTCGATGAATTTTGCCAGGTCGTTGCCGAGCAACACTACATCGCCTATTTCGCGGGCGGCTTCAGCCCCGGAACCAATCGCGATGCCAACACTGGCTTCAGCCAACGACGGGGCGTCATTAATGCCGTCGCCGACCATTGCGACTGTATTACCTTCCATAATGAGCTGCTTGATCCGGGCGAGTTTGGCCTCCGGCAACAACTCGGCTTCGATTTCGTGAATGCCGAGCCGGGCACCGACCCCATTGGCCACTTCCCGGCGATCGCCGGTCAGGAGAATGGTCCGAACTCCCATTTGCCTGAGTGATGCAATCGCCTGCTTAGCCTCTGGACGCACAATGTCGCCGATGACGATCGTGCCGAGAAAATGACCATCGCGTGCCACCATCACGTGAGAATCAGCCCCAGTTACCTGCTCAGCCGTCTCTAAGGGCTGCACGGCGTACGCAGTCATTAACGCACGGTTACCGACTAGAATACGCGAGCCTCTGACTGAGGCCAAAATGCCGCACCCCGGCGAATGATCAAATTGCTCGGGCTCATCAATCTGCAGCCCTGCTGCAAGCGCATGGGCGACGATGGCTTTGCCGAGCGGATGCTCCGAGCGTAACTCGGCGGCTGCCGCCGTTGCTATCACCTGGTCCTCGGTGACGCCTGGAGCCCGCATCACGCTTCGGACCTGGGTGCCGCCGAAGGTCAATGTGCCGGTCTTGTCAAGGACAACTGTATTGCTGCGCGCGAGTATCTCCAGGTATCTGGCGCCCTTGATGATCACGCCCAGGCGGGCGGCCCGCGCAATGCCGCCCAGAAGAGCGAGCGGAGTACCGGCCGCGACGCCGCAGGCACCAGCCACAATCACAACCGCGATCGTCGAGCGGACGTCACGGCTCACCGCAAAGGTTAACAATGCCGAGGCAATTGCAAAGTAGACGATATACCCCGCCAGCCGGTCTGCCAGCCGCTGTACCGGTGCGCGAGAATGCTCGGCCTGCTCAACTCCCTCAAGTATCCGTCCACACGAGGTATCGCGGCCTACTCGTTCGACTTTGATTTCAAGCACGCCGGTCTGGTTGATTGTACCAGCATAGACGTTTGAACCTGCGACTTTCTTCACCGGCACCGACTCCCCCGTGATACGCGCCTGGTCAACCAATGAATGGCCTTTGATCACGATGCCGTCGACTGGCACAAGGGCCCCAGCGTTAACCAGAACAGCATCGCCGCGTCGCACCTTTTCGGCAGGAGTTTCGACCGCGACGCCCTCCCGGCGCACCAGCATCGAGTTTGGGAGAAAATCCAGCAGGTCGCGAATGGCCCGGCGTCCCCGGTCGACCGTTAGGTTTTCGAGCACCTCGGCAACCAATACGAACAGTGTAACGACCAATGCAGTCAAAAACTCGCCGATTGCTGCAGCAGCAATAATGGCGATCGACATCGAAAGTTCCATGGTCATCCGGCGCGCCAGAAGGTTCTCGGCTGCCTCTCTGAAAATCTGCCAACCACCGCCTATAACCGCGCCAACACCGACCAGCCCTAGCCATAGCATCGGTTCCCCTGACAGGAGGCGGATGGCGATCGCGGCGAGGGCGACTAGCGCAATTCGGACCAGGTCCGCCCATCGAACCGTGTGCGGCTGGTCCAGTCTGTCACCTTCGGTGGCGCTTTTGGCGCGGGAATCGTCCGTGCCGGTCTGAGCCGGGCGCATCATGTTCACTGCACCTCCGGGTTACCTGAGATATGACTGGATGACTTCGATCAGCTCTGCGGCGCCCTTGGCCTTCTGATCGTTACGCTCGCGCGAAGGGTCGACCACATGCAATCGGATGTGGTCTTCGATGACCTCTGCCATTAGGCTGTTCATTGCCCCACGCGCGGCAACCACCAATTGGAGCACCGCGGCGCAGCCCTTTTCCTGGACGAGCGCTCGCTCGACCGCCTCAACCTGGCCCCGTAGCCGGCGCACCCGCGCCAGGACTTTCTCTTTGTTCTTAACCGTATGGCTCATTGTACTATAGGGGGTAGGGTATAAGTGTGAGGGCTGGATGTCCAGGCCTCCTCAAATAAGCGAGAAACGCGCGGGTTCTGATCTGTGGATGCAGGCTGGATGGAAAACCGGCCTCCGCACTATCCAACCCGAGGGCTTGCTATTTTGTGCAGCTCAACTTCTCCACCCGGCAGTAGATATCAAAATGCAATGCTGCATTTTATTTCGCCGCAAGGTTCAGTTGCGTCAGCGGATGGCGGTAAACATTTTGTGCCGCAACTCCGCAGACTTTCGGTTGGTCCAGGAATTGCCATTGCCACGTCCGTGAACCTTTCGCAAAGCCGTCCCAAAGCCGTCAAACAGCGCCAGCTCGCAACACGGCACGAGTTCGTTATCGGGCCTCTTTGTGTGACCTCGGTCTTTCACAAACCGGCGCGAGTCTACTACTGCATGCGCTGCCAGTGGAGCTTTCTCGTTTTAGGAAGCAAAGTCGCGGTGCTAGATGATCATGGGAGACCGGTATGCTGTGACGAGAGTCTCCAGAGATTCCGGACGTTTCGAGAAGGCCCTTGCCCGGTACTCCAGGAGTTCATCTCGGCGGAGCCGTTCAACCCAGTTGCCTCAGAGTTTCGCCCGCGATCAGAAAGCGGTACTGATTCGGACCCGGGTCAGCCTTGCCCTCGATCCGATCGTCGACCGCTGCTCCGGGTGGTAAGCCGGCGATATAAAAATTCAGCCGGTGCCGATCCAAGCAGAGTGGCGGCAATCGCGCGACGCTGACAGGTTGCCAGCTATTGGGCGGCAAGTTCCTTTCATTCTGCAGCAAGTGCTTGCGGCATATTGCAATCACTCTTCCTCAGAGCCACCCAATAGTGCGAGTTTTCGTTCATTTGCCCGGCGGCACGCGAGGTGCTCTGAAAGGCGACCATGATGGATGTAGTCTTCATTGCCAGCACGTGTGCGTTCTTCGCAATCGCAATCGCTTATGTCTGGGGGTGTACTCGATTATGACGATGTGGGAGTTAATCCTGGGCTCGGTAATGGCGGCCAGCCTGACGGCCTATCTCGTCTACGCCATGTTACGTCCGGAAAAGTTCTGATGGAGCAGCAGCATGATTGTTAATGCTGTTATTCAGGTGGGGATCTTTTCGGTCCTTGTCACCCTTATCAGCGTACCGCTCGGCCTGTATATGGCTCGCGTGTTTCAAGGCGAGCGTACCTTTCTCGACCCGGTGCTTAGGCCGGTTGAACGAGCGATCTACCGGGTATGTGGCGTACATCCTGGTACCGAGCAGGGTTGGATTGAATACGCTATTTCGATGCTGTTGTTCAGTGTGGCCGGAATGCTGCTCCTCTACGGCATCGAGCGATTGCAGTACTACTTGCCGTTGAATCCGCAGAAATTCGGCGCACTCGCGCCCGATCTCGCTTTTAACACCGCTGCCAGTTTCACTACCAATACCAATTGGCAGGCCTACAGCGGCGAGTCGACGATGAGCTACCTGACACAGATGGCGGGACTCGCCTTTCATAATTTCGTGTCTGCTGCCGCGGGAATAGCCGTGGCCATCGCTGTGATACGCGGGTTCGTGCGTCGGAGTGGCAAGACGCTCGGCAATTTCTGGGTAGACTTGACCCGCGCGACCTTATGGCTGCTGCTACCGATAAGCATTGTGTTGGCGATCGTGCTGGTCTGGCAAGGAGTGCCGGACAACTTCAGTGCTTACGCGCATGCCAGGACCTTGGAGGGTGCAACGCAAGTTATCCCACAGGGGCCGGTGGCTTCTCAGGAAATCATCAAGGAGCTCGGAACCAACGGAGGCGGCTTTTTCAATGCCAACTCCGCCCACCCTTACGAAAACCCCACGCCTCTGACCAACCTGATCGAGCTGATCGCAATTTTTGCCATCGGTGCAGGATTGACTCACACCTTCGGCCAAATGGCAGGTGATCGCCGCCAGGGTTGGGCCCTGTTCGGCGCGATGGCGATTTTATTCTTGACGGGCGTCGTGCCGACGATCTGGGCGGAGCAGCGCGGCAACCCCCAGTTTGTCGCGATCGGCATCAACCAGCACGCAACCGCCACGCAGAGCGGCGGGAACATGGAGGGGAAAGAGATCCGTAACGGTATCGTCAATTCGGCTCTATGGGCGACAGTCACGACCGACACCTCGTGTGGCGCCGTCAACGCGATGCACGACAGCTTCATGCCTCTTGGCGGGTTGGTTCCCCTCGTCAATATGCAGATCGGTGAAATCATCTTCGGGGGCGTCGGCTCGGGACTTTACGGCATGCTGGTGATGGCGGTGTTGTCGGTGTTTATCGCCGGCCTGATGGTGGGCAGGACGCCGGAATATCTGGGCAAGAAGATCGAAGGCCGCGAGATGAAGCTCGCTATGCTCTTTATCCTCATCTTCCCTGCGGTCATTCTACTGCCGGCAGGCGTAGCCGTCGTGACCAAGGCGGGGCTGGCGGGCATCTCCAATCCCGGCCCGCATGGCCTATCCCAGGTCTTGTATGCGTTCACCGAGGCGTCGGCAAATAACGGCTCGGCCTTCGGCGGACTCAATGCCAACGCTCCGTTTTATAATGTAACGCTGGCATTCGTAATGCTGTTCGGGCGCTTCCTGATGAAGGTGCCGGTGCTGGCATTGGCCGGTTCACTGGTTGGCAAGAAAGCCGTACCCCCAAGCGCAGGAACTTTTCCTACTAATGGCGCGATCTTCGTCGTGCTCTTGGTCGCCGTGATTATCATTGTCGCGGCCCTCACGTTCTTTCCAGCCGATGCGCTGGGGCCGATCGTCGAAGAATTAGCTATGCGTACCGGCAGGCTGTATTAGAAAGGATCCACCTAAATGGCTGATCGTAAGGTAACTCCGCTGTGGGAAGGAAAGATCGTCCGGGGCGCGTTGGCAGAATCGCTCAACAAATTCAACCCGCGCAACCAGGCGCGCAATCCGGTGATGTTCGTTGTCGAAGTAACCGCCGCCGCGGTCAGCCTCATTCTCCTGCGGGATCTCTTCGCAGGCCGCAGTAGTCTGGTTCCGTTTGAACTGCAGATCGCGATCTGGCTCTGGTTTACTGTCGGCTTCGCCAACTTTGCCGAGGCGATGGCCGAAGGGCGTGGCAAGGCCCAGGCGGATAACCTGCGCAGAACGCGAACAGAAACTCAGGCGACATTGCTTAGAGAAGGACGGGAAATCAGAGTTCCGGCCCCATCGCTGCGGCGGGGCGATGTGGTTGTGGTCCGTGCCGGCGAAGTGATTCCGGGCGACGGCGAAGTGATAGAAGGCGTCGCCGCAGTCAACGAAGCAGCGATCACCGGTGAATCGGCCCCGGTGATTCGCGAGAGCGGCGGTGATCGCAGTGCAGTTACCGGCGGGACCATGGTGATTTCCGACTGGATCAAAGTCCGTATCACCGCCAATCCGGGTGAAACCTTTCTCGACCGAATGATCTCACTCGTGGAAGGTGCTCAGCGACAGAAGACGCCCAACGAAATCGCACTGAGTATCCTGCTGGCCGGCCTCACTATCATCTTTATGTTGGTCTGCGTTAGCCTGTACCCGCTGGCGCTTTATGGCGGGACCGCGCTCTCTTTACCAGTGCTCGTCGCGCTGCTGGTGTGCCTCATACCAACCACTATCGGTGGTCTGCTGTCTGCAATCGGTATCGCAGGGATGGACCGCCTGGTGCAGCACAACGTACTGGCGATGTCCGGACGCGCAGTCGAAGCGGCCGGGGATGTCGATACCCTGCTACTGGACAAGACGGGAACGATCACGCTGGGTGATCGTTTGGCAACCGAATTCATTCCAGTCGGTGGCGTGGCTATCGAGGAGCTTGCCGACGCTGCTCAACTGGCATCACTGGCCGACGAGACTCCCGAGGGCCGCTCCATCGTGGTCCTGGCCAAGAAGCAATATAATTTGCGTGGACGCGAGTTGGCCGATACCGAGGCGCATTTCATCCCTTTTTCTGCCCAAACGCGGATGAGCGGCGTCGACATGGCGGGCCGGCAGATACGCAAAGGGGCAGGCGAACAAATCGTCAACTTCGTGCGCGACAACCAGGGCAATGCTCCTGCTGAACTGACGCCAATCGTTGAACGTATCGCGAGAAGCGGCGGAACACCGCTGGTCGTGGCTGATGGGCCCCGCGTGCTTGGCGTGATTCACCTGAAAGACATTATAAAAGAAGGCATACGCGAACGTTTTGCCCGGCTGCGCGCGATGGGAATGCGCACAGTGATGATCACTGGTGACAATCCGTTAACTGCTGCGGCTATCGCCGGTGAATCCGGTGTTGACGATTTCCGTGCCGAGGCAACCCCGGAAACCAAGCTCCGGTTGATTCGCGAGGAACAAGCCCAGGGCAAACTGGTCGCCATGATCGGCGACGGAACCAACGATGCTCCGGCGCTGGCCCAGGCGGATGTCGGCATCGCGATGAATGCCGGCACTCAGGCGGCACGTGAAGCGGGCAATATGGTCGACCTCGACTCTAATCCGACCAAGATCATGGAGGTGGTCGAAATCGGCAAGCAGCTTTTGATCACGCGCGGTGCACTGACCACCTTTTCAATCGCCAACGACGTGGCAAAGTACTTCGCGATCATTCCGGCAATGTTCGTGCTCGGCTATCCCCAATTGCAAAAGCTCAACATCATGCACCTGGCAACACCAAGCAGCGCCATCCTCTCGGCGGTTATTTTCAACGCGTTGATCATCATTGCGCTGATTCCGCTGGCATTACGCGGAGTCCAATACCGCCCGGTGGGCGCGGCCGCGATTCTCACGCGCAACCTCCTCATTTACGGCCTGGGAGGGGTCGTGGTTCCGTTCATCGGCATCAAGGCAATCGACCTGGTCGTGGCTGCTCTACATCTCGCCTAGGAGGGGCAAGCGATGCGGATCTGGGTGGCTGTAAAAATGACGATCGTATTCACTTTGTTGACTGGCATTGGATATCCGATCGCGATCGTGGGTCTTGCCCATGTGCTCTTTCCGCATCAGGCTGACGGAAGCTTGGTTATGCGCGACGGGCAGGTGGTCGGATCGCGATTGATCGGACAAAATTTCGCGGCGGCTCGCTATTTCCATCCGCGCCCTTCGGCGGCCGGGGACAAGGGCTACGATGCTGCCAGTTCGAGCGGTTCCAATCTCGGCCCAACTAATAAGCAGCTGATCGAAACGGTGCGGTCGCGGGCCAGCACCTTGCGTGAACATGAACTAGGAATCAACCACAATGAACTTCCGGTCGATATGGTGACGGCCTCCGGCAGCGGGCTCGACCCTGAAATCACTCCGGCTGCCGCCGAAGTGCAAATACCTCGCGTGGCCCAGACCCGGCGCCTTAGTCAAGATGCGGTGCGTGCGCTCATTTCGACCCATACGCGAGGCCGTCAGTTTGGGTTGCTGGGTGAGCCGGGAGTCAACGTGCTGGAACTTAATCTGGCGCTGGACAGGATGACCGCAAAGCAGACTGCCAATGCCGCCGAGTAGCTGAGAGAGCGTAAGTGATTCGGCTGGCCTTCGCCCTGATTGCTGCAGCAACCCTGGAAGCGGGGGGCAATGCCCTGCTAAGGCAAGGATTGATCCGCTCGTGGTGGCCCTTGTTGGTGGCGGGTATCGCCGCACTGGGTCTTTATGGACTGCTGGTCAACCAGAGCGGCATGCAGTTTGATTTCGGAAGATTGATGGGATGCTACATCGTAGCATTCTTCATAGTTTCGCAGATAATCGCCGTGCTCATCTTCCACGACCTGCCATCCCGGCGGACACTCATCGGGGGTACCCTCATTCTCCTGGGCGGGTTGACGATCCTGGTTTAGGTTATAGTCGGACTGTGATAGCTGCATCGCCGGAAGGTCCGCTATGAATCACGAGGATCGCCGCGATCCTGAAGCCTTCCTCGATCTCGTGCCTCATACCAAGAAGGGCACTCTTAAGGTCTACCTCGGCGGCGCGGCCGGGGTGGGCAAGACCTATCGTATGCTCGAGGAAGCACATCGTTTACGCGGCGAGGGTCACGACGTGGTGCTGGGTTTTATCGAAACCCATAATCGCGCCGAAACCGCGGCGCGAATCGGGGACCTGGAGTTAGTACCGCTGCGCGAAGTGGCATATCGCGGGGTGGTTCTGCGGGAAATGGATATCGCCGCGATCATAGCGCGCCAACCGGAGTTTGCCATCGTCGACGAGCTGGCACACACCAACGCGCCCGGTTCACGTCATAGCAAGCGCTACCAGGACGTTGAAGAACTGGTCGTCAACGGTATCAGTGTGATCACCGCTTTTAACATCCAGCACCTGGAAAGCCTCAACCAGCTAGTCCGCCGCATGACCAGCGTGGAAGTTCGGGAAACTGTGCCTGATACGTTTCTCGCGCGGGCGGATCAGATCGTGACAGTCGACCTCTCGGTCGAAGAACTTCGCCAGCGTCTGCGCGAAGGGAAAATCTATCCTGCCGAGCAGGTCGAGCAGGCCCTGAGAAATTTCTTCAATCCCGGCAACCTCGGAGCGCTGCGCGAACTGGCACTGCGCGAAGTTGCGCGTAGCCAAAGCCGCAGCCGCGCGGAGATGGAACTGCGCAAGCGCGAGCATGGGCGCCGTACAATTGCGGGGGAGCGGTTGATGGTCTGTTTATCATCCAATCCTGACGGTAGCGACGAATTGCTGCGCAAAGCGGCGCGGAGCGCCGACCGCTTCAACGCCGATTGGTACGCAGTGCACGTCGAGACACCGGAGGAATCGGTGCAGAAGATCAGCACCGCGGATTTTCGCGCCCTGCTCGATAATATCAACCTGGCGGCGGATTTAGGCGCAGAGACTGTATGGCTTAAAGCAAACGACGTGGTCAAAGCGCTGGTCGAATTCGCCCGGGAACATCGGGTCACGCGGCTGGTAATCGGCCGTACCCATCCGAGCGTGTGGAACCGGCTTCTGCACCGTTCGGTCACACGTCAACTGATTTCAGCCGCGGCCGATTTCGATATTGAACTGGTTAGCCAGGGAGAAACGCGCGAGAGCGAAAAGCCACCGGGCTAACTGCATTGAACGTTTTGGAGTTCGGCGCGGGGCGTACAAGTGAGTACTTAGTACAAGGGACGATTGATGACACCACCGTCACTACGTTCGCGCATTCGCAATGGCTCCTTGTTGATGCTGGCAATGGCGTTGGCACTGGGCATCTGGGCGATTCCAACCGTGCACCGGCTCGGCAGTGCGATCCGCGAAACGCTGTACCGCAACTACACCAGTATTGAAGCCTCTCAGCACATGCACGCCGCTCTCTACAATGTCCAGCTCGCGCGTGCCACAGGCAGCTTGGCTGGGGCGCTGCCCGCGGATCGTGCCTTATTCACCCATTGGATTAATGTTGAGTTGAACGACCTTACTGAAATCGGCGAGGGTGAGCTGGCCACCGATATTCAACGCCGCGGAGCGCAAATCTTCGATGAACTCGCTGCTGGCGGGGCTGCGCCAGGCAACGAGCAGTTCGAGCAGCTCCATCGGACTATCGACCAACTGATCGCTATTAACAAAGCGGCGATGTTCCGGGCTGATGGCCGTGCTTCCCGGATGAGTGACCGGCTCGCCTACGAATTCGCCGCCGGTCTGCTTTTGCTATTACTGTTAGGCACAATTCTGGCCTGGACGTTGGCCTCCAACTTGTCGCGGCCGTTAGCCGAGTTCTCCGATCATCTCCGCAGCTTCAGCCTGCGCGGGCCATCGGTCAGGATCGGAGAGCAGCCCTTGGCCGAGCTGCAAACGGTGGCATCGGAGTTCAACACCATGTCTGAGCGGCTGGAGCAATTCGAACGGCTTAACGTCGATCGGCTTATTTATGAAAAGGGCAAAACGGAAGCCATCATCGAAAGCCTCGAGGACGGTATTGTGCTCATCGATCCTGACGGCATCGTTACGCACATGAACGAGATTGCTGGAATTATCATCGGGATCGAACGTGAAGAGGCGCTCGGCAGTTCCTTTGATGATCTCAACAGCAATTCCCCCCATTATGTACGAATACGCTCGGCATTAGCCCATCCCTCTGCTGAAGCTGCGGATTCGCCACGAGTTGAAGTTGAACTGCATCTGCGCGGCCGGGATCATAACTATTTGCTCAAGCCGGTACCGCTCAGGCACAGCGATGGCGGCTCCTTCGGAACGATTCTGATCCTGCAGGACATTACCTACCTGCGTGATAAGGACCGCGCGCGGACCAACCTCGTAGCTACCTTGTCGCACGAACTGAATACGCCGCTCACGTCGCTGGGATTTTGTGTCGAACTCTTACTCCGCAAACGCGAACTCGATCCGGAGCAGCGCGAATTGTTGGATTCGATTCAGGAAGACGCAGCTCGAATGCGGCGATTGGCCGGCGACTTGATGGAATTGGCGCGGGGGCAGGGACCGGCCATCACCGTCCAGAGCAGGCCGGTCGATCTGGCGCAGATGGCGCAAGCTGTTATCAAGGGCTTCGCCCGGCAGGCGGAAGAAAAGCAGGTCCATCTCGAAGCGAACATCGGGCAGCAGGCACCGCAGATTCGGGCCGACCCGCTCAAACTTTCGTGGGTGATGTCGAATCTAATGGCAAATGCCCTGCGCTATACTCCTTCCGGCGGCACGATCTCGGTTTCTTTAAGTGCCACTGGAGCCGGTGCGCGCCTGCGCGTCACTGATAATGGACCGGGTATTCCCCCTGAAGTGCGCGAACATCTGTTTGAACGTTTTGCTCAATGGCGCGTCAACGGCTCGGAACCGGGTTCCGCCGGGCTGGGTTTGGCAATTGCCAAGGAAATTGTCGACGCTCACGCTGGCCGCATCTTTGTAGATAGCGAATTAGGACGGGGTACGACCTTTACAGTGGAATTGCCGGCGTCGCCGGAGGACGGGTTCAATGGCAAGTCTCCTGGTCGTGGATGACGAGCGCAATATTCGTGTTCGTCTGGCCGGCTTCTTTGAGAGCTGTGGGCATTCGGTTAAGACCGCCGACAACGGCGAGCAGGCGCTCGATCTGCTGTCTCGAGGCGCGCGCATCGATGTCGTCCTGACCGATTATAAGCTGGCACAACTGAACGGCCTCGAGCTGCTGGAACGGATTAAACGCCATTCGCCTGAAACACCGGTCATTCTAATGACCGCCTACGGCACGATTGAGAATGCGGTGGCTGCGATGAAGGCCGGCGCCTATGATTATCTGGCCAAACCCTTCTCACTCGAACAAATTCAGCATGTGGTCGAGCGAGCCCTGGAAATCCAATCGCTGCGGGCTGAAAACCGGGTTTTGCGCGATACCCTCGAGGAACGTCCGCTGCTCGATTCACAGAGCACCGCGATGCGCCGCTTGCTCGATACCGCGCGGCAGGCGGCGCGGAGTGAGGCCACGATGCTGCTCAGCGGGGAGAGCGGCACCGGGAAAAATGTGTTGGCCCGGCAGATTCATCAGTGGAGCGCCCGCAACGAGAAACCATTCGTGATTGTGAACTGTACCACGTTGTCTGAACACCTGCTGGAAAGCGAGTTGTTTGGCCACGTACGCGGCGCGTTTACCGGGGCAATAAAGGACAAGCCCGGCCGCCTCGAAGCCGCCGATGGCGGCACGGTGTTCCTCGATGAGATCGGTGACTTGAGCCCGGCACTGCAGACCAAATTCCTGCGTTTTGTCCAGGAGCAGAGCTTCGAGCGCGTCGGTGGCATGCAAACCATCCGAGTCAACACCCGTATTATCGCAGCATCTAATCGTGACCTGGCGGCCGAGGTAGCTGCGCATCATTTTCGAGATGATCTCTTCTACCGGCTCAACGTCATAACCCTGCGGGTGCCGCCGCTGCGCGAGCGTCGCGAAGATATCCTGCCGCTGGCCCAGCGAATGCTTCAGGCCGAAGGCTTCCGCAATCATCGCCCCGGTCTTCAGCTTTCGCCCGAGGCGGCAGCAACGCTGAGCGGCTATCGCTGGCCTGGCAATGTGCGCGAGTTGCGCAATGCGATCGAGCGCGCCGTCGTGCTGGCCAGCGGTGATACGATCCTCCCGGAGCATTTGCCCGATAACCTGTTTCGCGAATTGGGGGAAATTGGGGCGCCGTCTGGTCCCCGGAACATCGAAGAAATGGAGCGCGACCTGATTGTTCGCGTCCTCGCTGAATCGCCGACCCTGGAGGATGCCGCCCAAAGCCTCGGCATTAACGCTTCTACTCTGTGGCGCAAGCGCAAGCGCTACAAGATTGACTGACAACTACTTGGTTATTTTTGCACTGCGGCCATGTGCGTGGCGGTGGCGGTTGCGTGCTCCAGGTCTGAAACTGCCCGACCCGACGTGGAAACGCGCACTGGCAGGATTACCAGGCTGAACCCGTGTAGCTGAAGCCAATTTTGTAAATCCATTGCCGTGTGATTATGCAGAAAACGGCTAACGAAGCCGTCGACCTCGTCCGTGAAAACCAACTTTCCGGCAAAGAACACGCAGTGCGGGAACTCTCTGGTCACTTCGAGTGCAAGGCGCCGCAACTCAAGTACCACGTCAGGTCCAATTGCGGAGCGCAACTCGGAATGAAAGCCCAAGTCGGCCGCCAGCCGGCAATATTCCAGCAGGTCGTCGGCAACGCTCTGTTCCAGAGCCTTGACTTCTTCGGGTCCCTTCAGCAGGGCGGAGTCTACCTCGCCGACACCGATGAACACCAGATTGCGGAACTGCCCGCTGAACAGGCGCGGGATCATGGTCAAGGTAGCGAGCCCAAGTCCGTTGAAGCCGCCAACCAGGACCACTGCGGTAGACGCCTGGGGATCACGTTCGGGCGCCTGCTTTTCCGCGGCCGCGTAAATCTCAGGCAGGATGTCGGCCTCGAGTTGCTGCACAGCTTTGCCCACCAGCAGATAATGGCGGCGGACCAGATAGCATATCAGCACCAGTCCACCCGTCATCAGCACCGTCACCCATCCCCCCTCATAGAATTTCAAGGTCACTGTCACCACCAGGATCACGGCGGTGAAGGTACAGCCGATGCCGTTTACCGCTAACTTGCGAATCCAGTGCGGCTCCTCGGCCCGCGCTTGCCACCAATGGACCGTCATCCCAAGCTGCGAGAGGGTAAAAGTGATGAAGACGTTGATGGCATACAGCACGACCAGCATATCGACACTCGCCCTGGTGCCGACTAAGGTTGCGCCGGCCGCTAAACCCATCGCCAGCACACCGTCCTGCGTGACCAACCGGCCGCTCAAGTTGGAGAAGCGCCGCGGCAGCCAGCGGTCGTGGGCCATTGATGCGAGCACGCGCGGACCGTCGACGAAGCCGGTCTGAGCAGCGACGAACAACAGCGCTCCCTCGGTAATGAGCGTGAAAGTCACCACCGGCGTGCTGAAATTGAGCCCGAAGAGTTTCCAGCCGGTCGACATTTTGTCGAACAGCACCGCATTGAGGGTTTTGCCGGTTTGCGGCTCCACGCTGAAAACCATGTAGCCGAACAGGATTCCTCCGGCGACGAACGCGAGCGATATTGCCATGTAAACCATGGTGCGTTTGCCGGTGACAGTCCGCGGTTCCCGCAGAATCGGCAACCCATTGCTGATCGCCTCGATACCCGTGTAGGTACCGCCGCCAAGGCTATAAGCTCGCAGGAAAATGATTACCAGCGCGAGGAAACCTAAACTGTTGCGTTCGCGATGTACTTGCGAAACAGCTTCATGTATGACCTTGGGCAATTCCGGTGCGCGGTCGACCAACGCATACGTAATCAGCCACACGTGCATGACTACGAAGGCGAGAAAAATTGGCAACAGCGTCAGCACCGACTCCTTTACACCCCGAAGGTTCATCGCGACCAAAAGAACTACCACCAGGATGCAGACCCAGAACTTGGCTGCCAGCCATTGCGCGGGCAGAAAGCTGAAGACGGCATCGGCGCCGCTGGCTATCGAGATCGAAATCGTAAGCACGTAGTCAGTAACCAGCGCGCTGCCAGAAAGCAGACCCGGGCCGGGCCCGAGCAGTTTTGACGCAACTACGTAGCCACCACCACCAGTCGGAAATTGATCGATGGTTTGTGAGTAAGACGCGGAAATAATAAACACTGTTAAGGCCGTCAACAGGGCCAGAAACACTGCCAGGTACTGATGCGGCCCCAATGCCAGGTAGGCTTCCTCAGGACCGTAGCAGGACGAGCTTAAACCGTCGGAGCCCAAGCCGACCCAGGCAAGGAACGCAATCAGCGAAATATTATGGAAAACCTCGGGGTCACGGATGTTGCGGGCGCGCCCGATGAGGATTTCACCTAATGTGCGCTTCTCGACTACGCCCAAAACCTTGGTGGGCTTCGCCAGCGCTTCCTTGGGCGGCCGCCGAGATTGCTTCGAACTACTGTCTGTTTCCATTTTGCCCTGAGACGCTGCTCGAATCCGGCAGCACGGTGCTCCCAAAACAACGCCGCTTCCCATGCTTGCCGGCCGGTAGCCTCGAATAATCGGCTAGCTGTAAACGGCTTGCACAGACGTTGCGGTCCGCTCCATTTCACATGTGTATTGCAGCATTTTGCAATATTTGCGGCATTTAGAATGGACCCATTTTTGCCACTCGGCCAGCTATTTAAACGGCAAACGAAAGAGGACGGGCGTGTAGAAAACCGCGAATTGCCATCGATAGGTGCCAGTTGGACGAAGACGCCGAAATTGATGATCTTTTCAGGTATCCGAGAATCAAGCGCCGGGTCTGCGGTCGCTCAGTCCTCGCGCTGTTCTACCCAGCCTGCCGCCCGGCCGCGGGCGGGTGGGCGACACGGATAGCGCTAATCAGCGTAGGACCTGCTCACGACGATATCGATAATGTGGTCCGAGAGTTGATGTTCATCGCGCAGGTGGCGCCTTATGCGTGATTTCACGAAACCGCGCTGACGGTCTTCTAGATGTGGAAGTGCCGGAGTCGGTGGGAGTATCACCTTGCCGCACGGGCACTTGAGGCTCAGCACGTTCGCCGTTCTGAGTGTTTTGGTTCTGGCGGCCAGCTCAGCGAGCAGCTTGGCTTCGAATTCCGGGGTCGGGTTGCGCTTCACCGGGCAACAATACAATTCACGGCCGACCCTGTCGAGGAAACTCGATGGCAGGCAGCGCGCCAATGCCGATCCGCCGCAGGTTGGGGAGCGAATACCGGCGGCGTCTACCCGTTAGTCTCGGCCATTTAGGTTAAAAGACAGCGAGCCGAACGAAAAGCTGCACACCTCCGAGGCGGTATACTTCGGCCGCATTTCCCCCGATTATCTTTTGGCGGGTCGAAACCGAAATTGCTCGACGAACTCGAGAATATGGCCGTCCCAGTCAATTACTCCGGGATACGGGAATGTAGCGTTGTTCTCCATCCTGTAACTCCTGGTTGGAGACCTTGCGAATTCGAAGTCTTGTCTATCATTGTACGGGCGGGGAAAAAAGCGCTTGCAGTTACTTGTGGTGACTAAGGTCCTTGCGGTTGCCTGTGCGGTCGGACTTGACGTCCTGGCGTTGTCGATCGGCCTGGGCGTAGCTCAGCTCAACCGTGGCGCAAGTTTGCGCGTAGGCACCGCCTTCGCCGCGGCCGAGATTATAATGCAGTTGATCGGCTACGGGCTCGGTGTGAGCGCAAGCCATGTGCTGGGTGAGATCGCTGACGACCTCAGTCTGGCGCTCTTATTTCTGATCGGTTCGGTGATGATCGCCAAATCCTTCGAGTATTTGCCCGAGCCCCATTTTGACCCGGCTCAGGGAGCGGGGCTCTTGTTGGCCTCACTATCCATAAGCCTCGATTCGCTGGGGGTTGGGATCGCGCTACCCGCCTTGGGAGTACCACTGGTTCCGCTGCTGGTAACGATTTCGATAACCACGGGTTTATTCACGTTGGCTGGACTCGCATTCGGAGCGCTCCTCAGCAAGCGCTACGAGCGAGGGGCGGAAGGCGCAGCGGGAACTGTCCTGGTACTGCTGGCCGGCGCACTAGCACTCGAACGGCTGGTTTGAAGCTTTGTGCTTGTGGCTGCTCCTCTACTCGAGCGGGCAGAGGCAGTGCCCATTTCATCACGGCTCTGCCGACAGGCGATGAAACTGCGGCAGGCCGGTGCTGATTCAGCTACAATTAACATCAAGGACGGTCAGGTTCCACAGGAAAATGCTATGCCCAGGTTTCCTTACCACGTTAGACCCGAAACAGCGGTCTTGACGCGAGGCTTCGACCCGCGCCTGTCAGTCGGCTCCGCGCGCCCTCCCGTTTACCGCAGCTCGACTTATGTTTTCTCTAGTCCCGAAGCAGCAGAGCGCGCTTTCGGCATTGTATTAGGGAAAATCCGGCCGCTCGATGGTGAGACGCCTGACCTGATTTATACACGGCTGAATCACCCCAACGCCCAGATCCTTGAAGACCAGTTGGTGCCGCTCGAGCGCGGTGCTGCCGCATCCGCCGTCTTCAACTCCGGGATGGCGGCGATTTTCACGGTAATCATCGGATGTCTCGAACGAGGCCGGTCATTGCTCTATACCCAGCCCCTATACGGCGGGACGCAGCACCTGATCCACCAGGTCCTGGAGCCCTTGGGGTTCGTCACCAAGCCGGTAGGTGCCGGTGAAACGGAAGGGATCACGAGAGCGATCGAGGCCAGCGACGACTTGGGACTGGTGCTCATCGAAACGCCCTCCAATCCGACCCTGGTGATGACCGACATCGCAGCTGCAGCCGAAGCGGTGCGGCGCCATCCTAACCGGCCGTTGCTGGCGGTTGACAACACCTTGCTGGGACCGACTTTTCAACATCCGCTGGTGCATGGCGCTGACTTGGTCCTCTATTCCGCAACCAAGTTCTTGGGCGGTTTCAGTGACCTGCTGGCCGGTGCAGTACTGTCAGCCGATTCTGAGCTGATTCAGCGCGTTCGCGGGATGCGGGCGCTGTTCGGCAACATTCTACAGGCTGATGAATGCTGGATACTGAACTCGCGGTTGTCGACGGTCAGGCTTCGGATGGAGCGTCAGAGCAAGAACGCGCAACGAATTGCCGAGCAAGTTGCGGCCCACTCGCGAGTAGAACGCATCTTTTATCCGTCGCTCTTTACTGACCGGGAGCAGATCCGTATTCGCGACGTCCAGACCGACTATCCCGGATCGCTCTTCTCCCTTGAACTCCATGGGGGAAGGCTCGCCGTGTTTGATTTTCTGCGCCGTCTACAAATTGGCCGTAACGCGGTCAGTCTCGGCGGGGTCGAAACACTGGTGTGCCATCCGCGGACCACAACGCATAGCGAACTGAGCGAGGACGAATTAGCGGCGGCCGGCATCAGCGAATCGCTGGTGCGAATTTCAGTTGGGACCGAGCATTGGCGCGATCTGCTGGACGACTTCATGCACGCGCTGGACATGGAATAGGCTAAGTAAGGAGGCAGAAGCCTGGATGAGAGCCGGAAGCGTTCCTTCGCGTCAGTCCAGATTTCTATTTTCTGGTTCTCCTTTCCATCGTTGAGTTGCTGTCAGCCATCGGATAATTTTGAAGTCGCTGACTTCTCGGGGGTTCGATGCGATGAATAGCGTGATCCAGAAGCTTGAAGAACGTAGTCTCCGCAGAGACATTCCCGGGTTTCGCGTGGGCGACTCCCTACGGCTGCAGGTCCGTGTTGTCGAAGGCGAAAAGGAGCGGATCCAGCCATTCGAGGGGATCGTAATAAAGATTAATCGGGGCGGAAACCGCGCCACCTTCACTGTCCGCAAGGTATCTTACGGCATCGGGGTTGAGCGAATTTTTCCGCTTCATTCGCCGCGTCTGGAAAAAATCCAGGTGCTAAGCCGTGGCAAAGTCAGGCGCGCGCGGCTCTATTACCTGCGGAAACTTTCTGGGAAGGCGGCCCGCGTCGAGACTGTCGGCTAATCCGACCCCAGCCAATACCCTGCGTAATATGCGGCGGGTATTTCCCCGGCTGCCCACGCCATCAGACTCGATCAAAGCGGGCGCCGATGGTTGTTATTCGAACCGTACTGCTCAATCCTTGGCCGATGGACTTATGGCAACAAATTGCAGCTGATCACCCTGCTCGATTCGGTGCCGTTGCGCGAAACCTGCGTTGACTTCCAGAACGTATTGTGAATCGCCGTCGACGCTCAGTTGGCGTTCCGAAAAAGGTTCGGCATTGGCGACAATTCCTGTCACGGTGCGATCAGCCGCGGCGAAGATCATATCGAGCGGGATCTCAGTATTCTTCATCCAAAACGTCAGGTGCTGCGGCTGCTTGAAGACGAACAGCATCCCTGCATTATCAGCCAAGTGCTGACGGTACATCAGCCCAACCTCTCGTGCCGGTTGGGTATCAGCAATCTCGACCTTCACCACGGCCTTGCTAACCCCGTTTGGGCCCTCAATCCGAACTTGCGGCGTACCGTCGCACGCGGCAAGTGCTATCAGCAGCAGCCAGCCAATTGCTGGTGCACGGGCCCCCATAATTTTCATTAAAGGCGCACCCTGCAAAGTTACTCCGGGGGAGCGGCTCCGGACTCTCTGCAATCCGTGGAGCGTCCCTTCGCCGCACGATCAAGAGACCATCCTGACAACAACTCGTTTAACTCTCGCGAACAGGCGGAGCGATTTCTTCTAGTTCGCGGCCGGCCGTTTCGGGGAAGAGCAGATACATCAAGCCCGCGCTCAATAGCCAGCATATCGTGAGAATCCGGATCGCCACCCAATGAGAGCCCATGATTCCGTAGAGCATGCCCTCGCACAAGAGTCCTAATGCGCCGCCCCCGTAGCGAGCAACATAAAGGGCGCCTGCAGCGGCTGCTCTGAATGAGGTGGGAAACAGTTCGGCGCTGTAGGCGCTGCTCACGGTAATACCCGCCTGGTCACAGAACAGCCAACCCATCCAGAGAACTACGATCGCCTCCGTTGCAATCGTGTAAAGCTGGTAGGCAAGTAGCGCTTCCATCGCAATAAATACTGGGCCAACTATGCGCCGTCCAAAGCGGTCGCTGACGCGGCCTGAGACGATGTTGCCGAGAATTCCCACTGCTCCGCCAAAAATATAAAGCGAGGAAACTCGTCCCGGGGACCAGTGATGCACTTCTTGCAGATATTTGGGCACGAAAAAACCGACGGCCCCTCCCGCCATCGCCCCCACGAATACCACCACGAAAATTGAGGAGAGCCGTTTTGGATAACTGCTGAACAAGCCATGTAGCGGCGCCAGCATGCTTTTCGGTCGCAGGTTCTGAGGATCATGTGTCGGTTCGAATCGGCGGCTTTCGGGAAGTATGCGCCGTAACGGAATGATTAGAGCCAGAGGCAAAAGCGCCAACGCATACAAGCCGCGCCATCCGAACGGAATTATACCGATCATGGCGAAGGCGACCGCCGCCAGACCATACCCTGAAATCGACAATGCCCCTTGCATTCCCAGCGCCCACCCGCGTACCGCCGCATCGACCTCTTCAGCGAGGATTACCAGCGAAACCGTCGCCTCGGCGCCAGAGAACGCCCGCGCGAGGAATTGCGCTCCGACGAAACTGGCAGTGTGCGGCGCAGCCGCGCTTATGGCGGTGAACATGGTATAGCCAACGATCGTGTAGAGCAGTATCTGACGGCGGCCGAAAACGTCGGCTAACGGAGAGAGTGTAAGCGATGCCAGGTAACCCAGGCGGATCAAAGAAAGCGTGGCGCCGAGACGCGCCTCTGCAATGCCCAATCCGCGCTGAATCTGTTTAAGTGCCAAGCTCAGCAGGGCGCTATCGTAATTGTCAAAGAATCCAGCGGTGGTCGATATCGCAAAAACCCGCCATTGGCGAGAGCTGAAAGGCGGGAATTGACGCGCGATTAAAAGCCGACGTGCCCTCTTTGCCCTTTCGCCATTACTTGGTGTGGCGGAGGGCAATGGCGGAGATGCCTGCGGGCTCATGTGGGATAAGCAAGGCTAGCCCAATGACATGGGCAATTCGGCTAGTCCACGCAGGAAATATGAGCCTTTGTAAGTAAACTCTTGTTCAGGATTGAGTAGACGCAACCCGGGGAATCGCTTCAGAGCGGCGCCTATCGCAATTGCTCCCTCCATTCGCGCGAGCGGTGCCCCCAGACAGTAGTGAATACCCTCGCCAAACGCCAGATGATCATTCGGCTCGCGAGTAATATCGAAAACATGCGGATGCGGAAAGTGCTCCGGGTCGCGATTGGCGGCGGCGACGATCACGAAAGTGACGGTATTGGCTTTGAGCTCGACACCATCCAACGTGACATCAAATTTCGGGTAGCGCGCTGTCGACTGGACTGGACAATCATATCGCAGCATTTCCTCGATCGCGCGCGGCATCAAATTGGGGTGGCGTGCCAACTTGAGCATCTGCCCGGTATTATGTCCGAGCGCGAGCATGCCGTTGCCGATTAGATTGGTAGTGGTTTCGTTGCCGGCCAACAAAAGCAACACTACGAACGTAATCAACTCCTCTTCGCTCAGCGCCTCCGCCTCATCCCGCGAAGCAACCAGGACGCTGATAAGATCCTGCCCGGGAGCGCGGCGGCGCTTTTCAATTTCATTTATGAAATACCCGCGCAGCGAACGGAACGCGTCCTTTACAGGTTCTGGCAGCGGGACCCCTGGCATCGTATTGTCAGATTCAATAACCCGATCGGACCATTCCTTGAAGGTCAAATAGTCCTCGGGAGGCACCCCGAGCATTTCAGCGATCACCATCACAGGCAATGGATTAGCAAGATCGTCCATCACCTCGAACGTGCCTTTTTCCGCCACCCGGTCCAGGAGGATGCTGGTGAACTCGCATATTCTGAGCTCGAGATCTCGAATCCGCCTGGGGGTGAACGCACGGCTGACAAGGCGACGCAGCCTGGTGTGGACGGGCGGGTCGGAAAAGACCACGCGCGGTGCCGAGCCGAATACATCCAGGCGCTCCTGGATGAAAGGCGACATGGGCGGCACGCTGGAGAATTGCTCATGATCGCGGAGGATCATAGCGGCATCGCGATAACGTGCCACCAGGGCCATTGGGACGAACAGGTTAAATAGGTAAGGAGGGCGCCCGTACAGTGCTTCGTAATGGGGATACGGATTCGCGCGATAAGCTTTGTCCCAAGGATTAAAATAGATTTGTTCCTGTTGTTCAGGCTGCATCGCGTCACCTTTCGCAGCTGATAACCGTATTTGAGCAATCAAAACCTTGAACAATTGACGTTAACATCGAGATCGGCACAATTACATTCTTGGCCACCTCAGTTGATTATGAAGTCTTTCATATAGTGAGGACAGCGTGGCTTCGATTAGCTGTAGTTGCAGTAGCGCTGGTGATCTGAGAATGGAAGACCGGAATGAAGTTCTCATTTGCGCGGGTCTCCCAATCAATGCTGAAGAACCGCGGGTCGCCTTTTGGAGGTTCGGCTAACTACCACCCTTATATGCGCAACTGTTCAACTCTAGCAGATCAACATCGACACCTGTGTTGAAGGTGGCACGATGCGTGCTGCTATTAAATGCCAGAGACTATAGTTGTGTTGGCGCGATCCATCCCAGTTGGCCTGCGGCGCAAACATAACGGCCGTAAGCGACAATAGGATAGGATGCGCGTCACAGACGGGCGCTCGACTAGTACGCAATCACTGCAGTTGAGCAAGGAGGTAATATGAACCGCAACGGAGGTTTGAAATTGCTACCCGGTTTGGTATTAGGGGTGGCTTTGGCCGGACCTGCATTCGCCCAGAGTGCCGGCCAGAAAATGCACGAGGCGTGGCACTCAACTGAAAATGCGGCGGGCCATGCATGGCAAGGCACGAAGACAGCCGTCAGTGACACAGACATTACCAGCAAGCTGGAGATGTCATTACACAATGACAAGATGACCAGGGGTCAGGATATCCATGTCAATACCAACGGCGGCGTCGTAACCCTGACCGGCCATGCCCCTAAGTCCGCAGCAGCTCGTGCTGCGCGTATCGCCCGCGAAACGAGCGGCGTAGTCAGCGTGAATAACGATATCCGTGCGCACAGCTCGGTGTCCGCGCGAGACTAACAAGGCTCCATTGCGAAAGAAGGTAGCGGCCGCCGGACGCCAGTCCGGCGGCTATTTTTGTGGTGCGCGCGGGGCTTCGAGCAGGATCCTGTCGAAGCTGGGGTCCGCACTATTCTCGATTCGGCATTTCCGCTGCCGCATTGGTGGGGGGCATCGCGTGCGGCGAACCAGAAAACGGTGAAACTGCCGCCCGAACGGGATCGCGGCTCCCGGGCAGAGGCGATATTAGTCCCCCTATCTTCACAAAAGTCCCCCACGATGGCGTAACGTTCTCGACTTGATGTAAACACCTAGATATTGTCGCTTTTCGAACGGACAATTTCGCAGTATGACGGGTTGTGGAGGTTTGGAGCCGAGGCAGCGAGTTTCGGAGGAAACCGCCAAGACCCGAACTGCATACAAGTGGCTGAATGCGGCCGTTTTAGCGCCTGACAGAGATCCACGCAGCCGCGGTAATAGATGCG
>JAMXLL010000200.1 GCA_024281015.1 Candidatus Binataceae bacterium | reverse complement strand
CAGCCTGAATGCGGAGACGAAGGGGATGCTCGACCTCGTCCATCTACGCCTGATGAAGCCGGATGCCGTATTGGTCAACACAGCCCGCGGAGCGATCGTTAACGAGGAGGCCTTGGTTCAGGTTGCGCAGGAACGCCCGGGGTTCAGAATCGCGCTGGACACCTTCGCGTTCGAACCCCTGCCCATGGCAAGCCCGCTCCGCAGGTTGCCCAACACGATTTTGACCCCCCATGCTATCGGGCACACGCAGGAGAGTCTAAGCGCGTTGGGGCCGGCCGCGATCGAAAACGTGACGCGTGTGCTGCGGGGCGAAATTCCGCTGCACGTGCGCAATCCCGAGGTCATTCCCGAATGGACCCGCCGATGGTCGGCGCAGCACTAAAATGGTGCAGTCAAGCCCGATGAGCATCGCTCATCCGAATGGTCTTTGCCCTCCGTGACTCGATGGTCGCGCCCTAATTCCCGGTCCGCGCCGGCCTTTGTTGCTCGTGAAATGCGGGCTAAAATTCGTGGTGCGCTCGTGAAAATGCCTGGAATTAGCGACCGTACATTTGATGCTGCCGCTTCCCGGAAATAGAGGCGCAAAGAGCTGCGAATGAGGCTACGCCAGAGACTCGAAATCATCTTTTTACTGTTGCTGGTGGTACCTTTCGTGGCGGTAACCGTGTTGCAGGTGGATCGTACCATCAGCGTGATGGTGCTGGACCTTCAACGGACGGGTGACCTGGTCATCGGACAAATTTTCGAACAGATAAGAGCCGACTTGAATCATCCTGAGCAGGACCCGATTGCCGCAATGCGCGCCGATCCGCTATTGAAGTCCTTCCTTGGATCATCGTTGGCTTTCGCACCCGGCGTCGTCTATGCGCGAGTCGAAACACCGGATGGACATATTATCTCGGGCCCGGAAACCGCGAATCCTGAACCGCCGAGCTTTGCTGTCCTTCTAAGAGAAGCGGGATCATGGTGGCCGTCAGCGCCCATTGCTGCCGTTTGGGGTAACCGCACCTACGAGATGAGCAAACCCGTCAATTTGGGGGACAAGCCGCTCGCGGTCATCAGAATTGGATTATCTACGGCACTCATCGACGCTGAGGCGCGGCATGCAGTCAACTATACGATTGCGGTCGGCGCGGCGGGGGTGCTACTCGCCCTGGCAGCCGCCATGCTGGTGAGCAGGGTACTACGCGAGCCTATCGCGGCCTTGATTTCGAGCGCCGAGGAGATCGCCCCTGTTGGCGAAAAGATCAGCCTGCCCCCCGGCAACGGTGACGAACTCGAAAGCGTGGTCGCAAAATTCAATCAACTCGCGGCACGCATCAAGATGAGCCGGGTGCAGTGGGAGACTGAACGCGGCCAGTTCTTCAATATTTTTCGTTCCATCAACGACGCGGTCATATTACTCGATGCCGCAGGCGCAGTGCTGTTTGCCAATGACGAAGCACACGAGCGGCTGGGCCTGCCCGCCGGCGGTCTGGCCGAGAGCAAGCCGCTGAAACTCCTGCTCGGCGCCGACCATCCACTCATTCGCGCAATTGAAACCGCTACCACGACGGGTATCGAGTTGCGCGATGCCGCACTTGAACTGACAGCCGGGCAAAGTTCAGAGCGCCTGCTGGTGTCGCTTTTTGCGCTTGGGCGTGGGCCGGAGCCGCCCGGAATCCTGGTCGTCGCGCGCGACCTCAGGTTGATGAAAGAACTCGAGACCGTAGTCGAACATTCGGATCGCCTGGTCCGGCTTGGCAGTGTGATTTCAGGAGTAGCACATCAGCTTCGAAACCCCCTGAACGCGATGAGTCTGCAGCTTGAACTGCTGAGCCATGACGTAGAACGAAGTGGTAACGCCGTTCGGCGGGTACGCGCTTTGCGCGACGAAATCGAGCGCCTGGATCGTGCAATAGATGCGCTGCTGCGGTTTATGCGCCCGGAGCAACTCAAACCCGCCAGCGTTCCTTTAAACTCGTTGTTGACCGAAGTAGCAGCTGCGGTGCGCAAACCCGAAATTCGAGTAGAGTGCGAGCTCGACCCCAGCGTGCTGGCAATTACCGCCGACCGGGCACTTCTCGCGGAAGCGTTTCGTAATGTTATCGCTAACGCGGTGGACGCGATGCCCCAGGGAGGGCGGCTGACGATCGGCAGCCAGCGTCTGCCGGATGACTTTGTCGAAATCCGAATCTGCGACGAAGGCATCGGAATCGAAGATACCAGCCGGATTTTTAATCTTTATTACACAACGAAAAAAGGCGGTAGCGGGTTGGGCCTGCCATTGGCGCTCCGCGCCGTCGATCTTCACCACGGTACCATCCAGGTCGACTCGCAGCCGGGCGCCGGGACTAGGGTGAGGATCCGTCTCCCAATCGCTATCGGCCATACCGCGACCGCCCGCCGTGAAATTGCGTAAGGGTGCAAACACGCCGCGATCGCTCTTCGTGGTGGGGTTAAGTGTAATGGCTGCCTGGTCTGCTGCCTGTGCCTTCTTTGAATCCCGCCCAGCGACCCCACCGCAAGCTGTTACTCCCCAACCGGCGCAATCGCCGCTTGCTCAACCGAGCCCGAGCGTGACCAGGCACCTACGCCATCGTTCGGTACCGGTCTCGGTGCGCAAGCCGGCGCAGCTTCCGCCGGTTCCTCCGCAGCCAGTGCTGCCTACGCCCTCGCTAACGCTTGGAAACGGCGACGCTAAGGCGGACGCTCAACATTTCGTCGAACAGGCTACGCTCAAATTAGCCAAGACGAATGGAGCGGCATTGCCTGAGAGCGCGACCTCCAGCTATCAGCAGGCCAAAGAGCTGGTCGGCGCAGCTCAGCGCGCGCTGGCCGATCAGGATTATGCTGCCGCCTCCAGCCTTGCGCAGAAGGCATCGGCATTGGCCGACGAGTTACCCTCGCATCACTGACACATTATCTAACCTGACGAACAGTAGATTGTACTGTGCAAATGAGTGCGCAAATTATACAAGTATCCAGCGGCAAAATTTTTTCCAAGCTCTGCTATGCTCATGATTGAGTCAAATAGATTCGTTGGCACCACCATTGCGTGCAGAATCTTTCAGCTGCAACCTGTAGGTGCAGTTTCGTAGGCGAGGCAGCGTAATGTTCGAAACCGACAAGTATGACCCCGGCCTTCATCTCGAAGGACCAGCCTCGCCTCGTATCAGTTACGAACCTGTAGATAATATCGACGGAATGTCCTTTCTGTTGTGGGGCGAACATTGTGTTGAGTGTGGCGTCCCGACTTGTTACACCACGTGTGATCTCTACAAGCCCCGCAGCGATTGGCGTTGCCAGCGATTCGCCTTTGGCCTCTACAAGAATCCCGCCTTCCCTTCGGCTCGCGGCTATGGTGTCGAAGCGCGGTTTAAGAAATGGGCCAAGCTGGAAACATTTGGTAACACCGCCATCTACCCGCTATCCTGGCTGCTCCGATTGGAGCGGTCAATTGAGCCTGGTGCACGGGTCGGCAACCTGGTGGGCGCGCTGGCGCATCGGATGCGCAAAGGGTCGAACTGGGAACAGGTTACTTATATTGGTCTTAACAGGCTGACCAATGCGCTTCATCGCCAAGGCCGCACTCGCCGTCAGCCAGAAGCATTTTTACTGGAAATCTACAATCCCGAGGCTGAGGAAGTGCGGCTGCAGCTTATTTTCAGTGTCGCTGTTATGAATGTCACTGAAAGCCAGAAGCATCTGCTCCCGGTGCCGCCAATTATTACGACTATAGTTCTGCCGCCTGGCTATTCACGCCATCAGTTTTCCCCCGCGCTATTCCGCCCATTCCTCGATCGGGAACTTCCGTTCAAGATCACGTTGGTGCCCGAGGCAGAAAGTAATGCACGCCTTGTCTTTCTTACCGCCGACTTGGTGACTTTCAAAGATGCCCGTTCGAAGACCCAGAGCAGCCCGGGTCCGAAGCCGATCAAGTGCATCGTCTGGGACCTTGATAACACGCTCTGGCACGGGACTTTGGTCGAGGGTGACAAACCGGTTCTACGTCCCGGCATCGTCGAACAGCTTAAATATTTTGATGAGCGCGGGGTGCTGATGAGTATCGCCAGTAAGAACGATGCCAAGCCGGCGCTGGCGTGGCTCAAGCATTTCGGTCTCGATGAGTATTTTCTTTACCCACAAATCGACTGGTTGCCAAAGAGCCACAAAATTCAGAAGATCGCACAGCAATTGAACCTGAGCCTCGATGCGTTCGCATTTATCGATGATAATTCATTTGAACTGGCTGAAGTCTCGGCTGCACTGCCGCAAGTGACTTGCATCAACGTGGATGCGCTAGAGCAGCTAGCATCGAATCCGCGCTTCGAGGGTAGCGTAACCGAGGAATCGCGTCAGCGCCGCCATTATTACCAGCAGCAGGTTGCCCGCGAGACTGAGCAAAC
This sequence comes from Candidatus Binataceae bacterium, assembly GCA_024281015.1. Classification (GTDB taxonomy): domain Bacteria; phylum Desulfobacterota; class Binatia; order Binatales; family Binataceae; genus JAMXLL01. Next base: position 909 of record JAMXLL010000200.1, on the reverse strand, counting down.
CGCGTTTGCAGGAGATTATCTCGGCTTCATTAGATCCTGTAAGATCATACTGGATATCGCGCCATACCAGCAGGGTGACGAGGAGCGAGTCGCCGAGTTAGTACAACGCACTAACCAGCTGAACTTTTCGGGTCGCAAATATTCACGAGCTCAACTTCAGGAAATAATCAAGAACCCGGGCCTGGATAAGTACGTTCTGCGATGCTCTGACCGGTACGGCGCTTATGGTGCGATCGGTTTCTGCATAGTCGAGCAAGCGCAGCGAGAACTGCACGTGATTGATTTCATGGTTTCATGCCGGGTGCAGGGCAAGTTTATCGAACAGGCTTTCTTTTCTCATCTCTTACAGCACCACAATAAAATTGGTGCGGAGGCGCTTTGGGTAAACTTCCATTCGACTGAACGCAATACGCCTGCCCGTGAGGTCCTTCAAGCACTTGGGTTCGAGCAAGGCAACCTTGCGCTTGGCGGTTTGATACTGCGTCAGACTGAGCGTTTGAACTGCGACTTTATTACCGTGGCTTGCTCTGTCCAGAATTGCACCGAACAGTTGGCTCGGGCGGTGTGACGACTGCTCGCAGCGAACGACGGCTGCTATCTTCGGCTGGCGAGCGCCTCGCGGGCATGTCCTATCAGGGCATCAGCAACCTTCTTCATCGTAATAGCGCTCGCGGCTGCGCGCGCCCGCGTGGCGATTGCTCGTCTTTCGTCCGGAGATAACGAAATGCACCAGCGCAGTCCCTTGACCAGGCTCGCCACGTCTCCCGGACCGACCACCATGCCGCAGCCATCGCAGAGCATCTTGGCCCCGCAAGTCTCTGAGACGACTACCGGCAGCCCGGCGGCTAGTGCTTCGTGGACGACCAAACCCCATCCATCCCACCGCGAGGGCAAAATGAAGCCGTCAGC
>JAMXLL010000199.1 GCA_024281015.1 Candidatus Binataceae bacterium | reverse complement strand
GAATGACCTGCAGCGTACCTTGCGGGTCTTAGGCAATCGAGGCTACCGTCACGCGCATCTCGAAGCCGGACTGCTGGGTGGTCGGGCTTACCTGGCTGCATACAGTCTACGTCGCGGTGCAACCGGCCTGACATTTTATGATGACGAAACAACCGCGTTCCTCCAGCCGCATTGCGGGCAAATGAGCCCGCTATTGATGGTAGCGATCGGTCAGCCGCGCTCCCGGCGCGGTGATTCCTGACTGCCGTTTGCCACCTGTCCTCTGATGCACAGCAATTGTGCGAGTGCCTGCGCAATAGGCGCGCGGTCTGTCCGAAAGACTCGTGCATAACAGCCTATCGCGTGTGGCATTCGCTTTGCTCAACCGCCCCGACTGCTCTTAATAGCAGCCAAGGGTCTGCATAGTGCAGGACCGCAGAGAATAAATCGCTGCTAGCGCTGAAGCGCCTGAAAGCGACGCTGGGGATCCAGCGTTTGGGGCACAGCGATCCAGGGCGCCAGAGGGAGGCCTCGGTTATTCCGGGAGCCGCCCGCATCGCGAAGGCGGCTTAGGTGGCTGGTGGCGGAGAGGGGTCAGGAATGAAGGCGAAACGGATTCTGGGCCTGCTTGCGTCGCTGGGCCTAATTTGCTGGATGAACACTACTAATCGGGCGTGGGCGCAAGCACCGGCGGGAACTCCTACACAGAACGCGGCTGCAACCGCATGCCCGCCGGCTGCAGTCAAAGCCGTGGCTGAGCTTCGAGCGAACTTTCCGCAAGCTCTTTCCGCAGCCGCGTCGGCCTGTCCGCCAGTGGCGGTATCCAGCCCCGCGCCAGCACCTAGCCCGGTGGCTGCGGCAACACCCGTTCCGCCCCTGACCACACCCAGTGTTACAGGTCCGCTACAGTGGCAGAGTCCAACCGCAATTGACTTGAGCCGAATGCTCGGACTCAACGACGTAGCACCACCGGTTGCCGACCTTTTGAAGTTCGACCTGAACGGGGTTGTGAGCGGAATCGGAATTGTTCAGAACCACGCGGTCAGTGGCGATCGTTCGGCACGCGCTGACGCGAGCAATGCCCAAGTTATCATCCAGAAGCCGGACGGCTTAATCCAATACTATTTGCAGGTCGGCGCATACAGTATTCCAGCCCTCGGTGCCGCGTACATCTCCTCGGGCAAGGCGGTAGATAAGCTCTTTAGCCCGTTGCCTGTCGGCTACATCAAAATCGCGCCGACAGCAAACTTTTCTCTTCTGGCCGGTAACTTGCCCACGCTACTCGGGGCTGAGTACACCTTCACCTTTGAAAACATAAATATTGAACGCGGGCTGGTCTGGAACCAGGAGAATTTGATTAACCGCGGCGTGCAAGCCAACTACACCCTCGGACCGGTAAGTGCATCATTAAGCTGGAATAACGGCTTTTACTCGAACAGCTATACCTGGATTACCGGCTCCCTGGCATATGCGATAGATTCAGCGGACACGTTGAGCTTTGTTGGAGGCGGCCAGGTTGGTTTCTCAAAATTCTCCAATTTCGCCACGCCGGTCCTGCTGAATAATAGTCAGATATACAATTTGATATATACCTACAACAAGTCGCCCTGGATTGTACAACCTTACTTCCAATGGACAGTTGTGCCACATCATCCGGACCTCGGCGTTTTCAAAACTACTTCTACCCTGGCCGGGGCACTCCTCGCCAGTTATTCCTTTACCGATAACTTGTCCCTCGGGGCTCGAGTCGAGGAAATCGGCGCCACGGGTAATTCGACCGACGGTTCCGCCAATCTCTTGTACGGCACGGGCAGCGACGCCTGGTCAATTACGCTCACCCCCACCTATCAGTACAAGAACTTCTTCATGCGTGGCGAGGCGTCATACGTGCAAGCGATTGGGTATACGCCGGGCGACGTGTTCGGTAATCAGAACCGCAATCCCGCGCAGGTTCGCGGGGTGCTGGAAACCGGCATTCTCTTTTGAACTTGATAGCGGCCTTGGCCCATTGACGAATTGGGCCGCGCTGACCTGGCGAAGGCTCGTTGCTTGGTCTGTGGCGGCCCCCCCTACTTGCATATTATTCGGCACAATGGCCAACTGTTAATGCGTGGCCCCGACACAGACGTCGGGGAACAGGAGGAGGAGGTTTGGGATGGCTACACGTAGGACCAGCAAAGGACAACCGCGCCAGAAGAAAGCGGCAGAACCTGCCGATGTCGTTGTCAATGTGTCGCCGGCCAGCGACTCAACGATGCGCCCTTCGGAGATCGGAAACGGTGCCTTGCATATCAGCAACGGCGCATCGGAGACAAAGAACGGTGCTTCGTCCACGATGGAATTAACGACAGCCACGGAGACGAAGAACGGATCATCGCCTACCTTCGAGCAAATCCAACGCCGCGCTTTTGAGCTGTTTCTCGCGCGCGGGGGTACGCACGGCGGCGATTGGGACGACTGGTTCAGTGCTGAGCAGGAGTTGACTGCCACGTCATCGGCTGCGCACTAGGCCACGATCAGGCGCGAGGCCAAAATCGAAGGGACGCTCTCAGTTCTCTGCTCTATCCGTGTCACGCAACTGCTAACGCTGCTCGGCCGCTGCCGCTCCCTATGGTCGCGTCCCGGCTTTTCCAGTCAGCGCCATTAATCGGAACAAACGCCGGGCCATTAAGTGCTGAGAGGAGTAACGGGAAGGTTGCACGGAGGAGAGCTCTCCCCCGCTCCTTCGCGTTTGCTTCGGTCATAATGATCAGGACCTGAGTAAGGTTACCCGGGCAATGAGCTCTTGAAGCTTGTTGGTATCGACGTCCCAGGCCCTTCGATGGCGGCGTCGGAGGTGGCGGCTTCGTGCTGGAGAGGCTGGACTCGTCGTTGCTCACCAGCGGGCATTTTTACGTCATTTGTTCCACGCAACCACACATCGGGCCGCGCTGAGCCGTCGGCTTCGCTCGGGGCAATACAGAAGAACGTTCGGCGCGCTTTCTTCATCGCGAAGAGGAAGCCGAAGTAAGCACCGCCGGACCATCAACGCTCAGCGATTTTTGAGCGTTCTGCCTGTGCTCTAACTACTATCGGCCGACAGCTGCGGCCCGTTTTCGACCAACATCGCCGGGATCTTGCGCAGTGCGTACGGTGCAGTAGGCCGGCTGCACCACCTACCCAAGACTATGTACAGCGAAGCAAAACCCCTGTAACTCGGGCTTTTTGGCCTCATCCGGTTTGGGAATGACGCTTGCTCTACCGCCAAACGGGCTCGTAATGCAAAGTCAGCGGGATAAACTATGCGCAATCATCGGGGAACGAGCTTCAAGGTCTGGAGCCGCCGGCGCTTATGGTTTTGGCTGGTATCCAACCAATGCGACAGCGGTGGCACAATCGGCATCGCCGCGACCGAAGCAGAGGCCGTGCGCGAGGCTTGCTCCTCGATCGAGGAAATGGCGGCGCGATATGCCTCGTTCGAGGATTGGCGTACTGGTATCGAAGCCAGGGCGCCCAGGCGAGCATTGAATGTTCCGGCCGCTGGCGAGCTGATGTTTAGCTGCCTGGATTGGTGGACGAGCCTGGCTCATCAGCTAACTGATAACATCCTTACCCGATGGACTGACCTCGTTCTGCGGAGCAGCTAATGCTGTCATTACTGATCATTTGCATTATTGTTTTTGCGCTCGTGCAGCGCCGCCGCTGCCGGCATTGGTTATGGCCGTACCAAAGCGGCGTCGACAGGCAGGATTGCGGTTCCGAACGTTGGAACCGGCGCTTCGAGTACACCGCGCAAAAGTTCGAGCGGAAACTTCAGCGTAAATTCGACCGCCAGACCCGCAAATACGGCGGGGCCAGTGCCGACCCTCGCCAGGACGATGCCGCCCCGGCATTTAAGACCGATGCGGAGCGTCAGGCCTACCGGCGTGCGCGGCTGCGAGCGGCAGCCGAAGCCGGGTTTTATGTACATTTGATGTGGTACGGCTTGGTGATCGGCCTGCTGTTCTGGATCAACATCCTCACTGGCTCGGGCTACCTTTGGTTCCTTTGGCCGGCAGCTTTTTGGGGGTTTGGCATTATCAGCCACTTCACGGCAGTGTTCGGATGGCGCTGGGTCCATCAACGCGTCTTTGTCCCGGCCATCGAACGCGAGGTTCGACGCGAGGTGCAGCAGGAGAAGGAGGTGCTGCGTAGCGAGAAACAAGCATCCCTTGATGAACTGACCGCATCTTTCGCCCATGAAATTCGAAACCCGATCGCGGCGGCGCGCAGCCTGGTGCAGCAGATGGGCGAGGACCCCACCTCCACGGAGAATGTCGAATACGCGCGCGTTGCCATGGACGAACTCGCGAGGGTCGAACGCAGCGTTTCACATTTGCTCAAATTCGCCAAAGAAGAGGATTACCATTTCGAGAACATAAATCTCGCCAGCGTGCTCGATGCCGCCCTGCTGCAGATGCGTGCCAAACTGGAGGCCAACGCGGTAACCGTCTCCCGCTCTTATCTCAACGGACCCGTCGTGCGTGCCGACAGCGACAAGTTGCGCCAGGTCTTCTCCAACATCCTCGACAACGCCATCGACGCGATGGCCGAGGTCAAGAGCGACCGCCGCATCGAACTCGCGATTCAGAGCATCGCTGATCAACACGGACGCGCAGGAATGGGCCTGGTCAGGCTAAGCGACAACGGCTGCGGCATCGCTGATGACCGGATCGCGAAGATTTTCAATCCCTTCTACACCTCCAAGCAGAACGGTACTGGTCTCGGCCTCGGCATCGCCAAGAAGGTGCTTGATGCCCATCGCGGCACGATAGAAGTGTCGAGCCGTCGAGGAGAAGGCACTGAGTTCCGGGTTGCGGTGCCGCTCGCTGATGCGGCGCGCGATTATAGCCGCGACGGCAAAGACAGAATCAGCCAACCTGTTTCTAATGACAACCTGCAAGGTCCTTCGCTGCCCGGCCCTACCAATCCTGCGGCATAAATCTCATGCCGAATAAGGGTTCAGCATTTGGACGCTGTGGTTCCCCTGCCGAACCGTGTAGCGCCGGCACAAGCCGTGCCGGAACCGCGCTGACGTATGCGGGGCGAAGAGAAAGATGAAAGGGCGATTGTTAATAGTTGACGACGAGCGGGGAATCGTGGTCGCGCTCAAGGGCCTCTTCACCAAAGAAGGCTACGAGGTTGAGACCGCAGATTCCGGCGAGCAGGCACTCGAAAAATTCAAGGGCGGCTTCTTTGACGTCGTAATCACCGATCTCAGCATGAAGGGGATGGATGGCCTCCAGTTGCTCAAGAGTCTGCGTGAATTCGATCCCACCACCGCCGTTCTGATGATTACAGCGTACGGCACCCAGCGTATCGCGGTCGAGGCGATGAAGGCTGGCGCGGAGGATTATCTACCGAAGCCGTTCGATAATGATGAGCTGCGTCTGAAGGTCCGCCGCGTGATGGAAACCCAGCTTTTGCGCCGGGCACACAATCGGCTGCTGGAACAGGTGCGGCTTGAAACCGGCGTATTCGAGAACATGATTGGCCGTTCGCGCGCGATGATGACCGTTTTCGAAGCGATCGAGAAGGTCGCGCCCACTGACGTGACCGTACTGGTGCGAGGCGAATCGGGTACCGGCAAGGAACTGGTAGCTCGTGCGATCCATTTCCGCGGACCGCGCGCCCGCAAACCGTTCATCGCGGTCAACTGTGCAGCGTTTGCGCGTGAACTGGTGGAGAGCGAGCTTTTCGGCCATGAAAAAGGCGCTTTTACCGGAGCGGTGGCGCGCCGCGAAGGCAAATTCGAAGCGGCTGATGGTGGTACGTTGTTTCTCGACGAAATCGGGGATATGCCGCTGGAAACCCAGGCTAAGCTCCTGCGAGTGTTGCAAGAAAAACGGTTCGAGCGCGTCGGCGGCAACCAGCCGCTTGCCGTCGATGTCCGCATAATTGCTGCAACCAACCAGGACCTCGAAGCACGTATCAGCCAGGGTCGCTTCCGCGAGGACCTCTACTATCGAATCAAAGTGGTCGAGATTCGTGTACCGCCGCTGCGTGAGCGGCGTGAGGACATTCCGCAGATGGTGCAACACTTCATGAGCGACGCATGCCATCGCTTCGGCTTGCCTGATAAACAGCTCGCGCCGGGCGCGATGCGAGCCTGCGTCGAAGCTCCATGGCGCGGCAATGCCCGCGCGCTCAAAAGCACAATTGAGCAGGCGGTGATTCTCTCGTCCGCAGCTGAAATCACCGCCGAAGAGCTATTCTCCGGATCGTCGCCTGGCGGAACCCATGGAAATCCCGAGCGGGCGCCGGGAGGGAGGGCCCAAGCAGAAAGTGAAACGCTCTCGACCTTTCGCGAAGCCAAGGAAAAATTCGTCGAGCAATGGGAACGTGACTTCTTTGTGAGTGCTTTGCGCGCCACCGGTGGCAATATCTCTCGGGCAGCCGAGCGAGTCGGGATGTATCGGCAGAGTTTTCAGCAGAAGATGCGCGAACTCGGGATCAGTCCCGCAGATATCGGCCAGACGCCGAACTGCGACGAGAACTAATCATTGTCCCCTGCGAAGTGAAAACGATCCAACTACATATCAACAGCAGCTTTGACTGGATAGGAGGCCCTCATGTTTAAACGTTTTTTTAATCTGGTCGGCGGCAAATGCCGGCGCTGGATACGATCGCGCGAAGCGCGCGATCCCGAAAGTGTCTACGAAGCCGCGATCTCCGGGAGGATTCGCCGTTATCAGCAGCTCAAAAGCGCGGCCGCAGGCGTCATTTACTTGCGCAGCAAGCTCGAGAGTGAGCTGAAGCAAAAGGCTGCCGAAATGCGCGAAGTCGAGGAGCAAATCGGCCAAGCCGCGGATCTCGACGAGGATCAATGCGCACTGCTCTTGATTCAACGTAAGCAGGCGCTCGCCGCCGATTGTCAACGGCTAGGTGAGGAGTTGAAAGAACTCACGCACGAAGCCGACGAGGCCAAGAACAATTTGATGGGGTTCAAGGGCGAAATAGACCAGCTCAAGGCCGAAAAGGTCCGGATGCTGGCGCGACTGAAGAATGCCCAGGCGCGTGTTCGCATTCACCAGACTCTGGAGCAGCTCTCTTCGGAGGAAGACGTCAGGGCTCTCGAAGACGTGCGCGAATCGGTCCAGCGAACGCTCGCCGAAGCGGGCGTGAACCGGGAACTCGCCGGCTCCGAACTGGACGACAAACTCGAACACATTCGGCGGCGCAACGCCGAGGCGAAAGCCCATGCCGAACTCGCCGAGATCAAGCGCAGGCGGCGCATGCCGGCCCTGCCGCTACCATTGGATACCACGATTAACGGCGCCATGCGGCATTAGAGGAAAACGGCGCTGGCCGGCTGCCGATGGTCCCGCAGCCCGGCCGGCGCCAGCTAGACTACCTGATGAGCTACAAGCGTATTCTAATCGGTGCGGCCGTAATCGCCGCTTTCTTTATCGCCGTCAACTTGGCATTACACTTCGGACAGAAGGCTCACGACCACCTCGGTTATGACATCGACCAGGCTTATCCCGCCGCGAAGCCGTTCGTGCCGGGCGAGATCTACGCATCGATGCTGGCGGCAATTATGGACCACGAACTCGATGGCGGGTTCGGATGGCGTCCGAACGATTTCTTTCTCTGGGGCCCGCGTGTCATGGCGGACAACAATTCGGACCGGCAGCTCGGCATTATTATGGCCGTGCGCGAGACCATGCGCGTGTTCAAGGACCATCTTACGAAGATCTCTTCGAATGAGTATGACAACAACCTGGTGATTGCTGATACCGACTTTCGCAACGACGCCAGCAAGTGGATTCTACCTTCAGCCGAAAGTAAGTATGCAGACGGCGTGCTGCATCTCAGGTCATATATAGACGGGCTACGTCAAACGCCGCCACGATCGAGTCTGCTGAATCAGCGTAATATCGAACTGCAGCGGCTCTTCCAGGCCTGGACCGACTTGCTGGGCGACGCTCACGCGATGCTTTACCAGTCGCGCAAGCCTGACCGGACTCCGATTTATCCGTGGGATGATGATGACTATTTCTATCATGCGCAGGGCTACGCGCATGTCATGTACTACATGATGATGGCGGTAAAGCGTGAGTATTCGCAGATTCAGAAGACCAAGCCAGTACTGGAGACGCTCTTCGATGAAACAATTGACCCACTGGGCAAGGCTGCAATGATGAAGCCGCTGATCATACTCAACGGCTCGCCCAGCGGGTTGTTCGCCAATCATCGCCGCAACCTGGACGGTTACGTGAACGAAGCGCGCCAGAAGATGTATTCAATCCGCGAAGAGCTGCAGCAGTGATCAGTGATCTCGCCAAGCTTCGCACCGCATCTTAATCGAACGTTAGATTAGATGGGCAGCCTGACGCCCCTTGCGGCAGTACACGGCGGGCCTGTGTAATCCGGTTTCGCTCAAGCGAGCACCGGCGCCAAGGCTGAACCGATGCCTGCAGAATGAACGCTAATCGTTGACTATATAGAGCTCGCGCTTGGGGGATTGCGTTAGCAGGCTCGACATCCGCTTGCTCCAATTCTGAAATTCTGCGCTGCTGGTCAATTGATGAATCTGTTTTTCGAGCGTCTGGAGGTCTGGCGCTTCCTGTTCGAATATTGCGTCGGCGGCACCAAGCGAGGCGAAATGGGTGTGCAAGACGCGAGCGCCGTTACCACCGGCCTTGTTCACCATTTCTCGCAGTTTTTTGAGTTCCGTTTCGACTTCGCCGGTCCTGCCGGGAATCGTATGGAAGAGAAGGCGGGATACGTACATCGCGTGCTCCTCGAGTCCGAAGCCTTCATTTGAGCCTAGGACGATCTTCGCCGATACGCAAAGAAATTGTCAGGATAGATGGAGGTGCGCAAAACAATACGGCGCGAATACTATCGAAGCGGCCGTCACGAGAAGCGCAAATCAGTCGATCTCAAGCAAAATCGTTGACCCGTTGCTGAGCGTTGTGCTTCACAACGGAAACCGCCGGGCCGCACGATCAAAGGGATTGAAGCGGGGCGAGTGGACAGTTGAAGAGCGTGATACTGCCCGAGATTTCAGTCCGTTTCAGAAATCGTCGTCTTCCTTGTTTTCGTCGTCATTATCTCGTGCCAATTCGCCTTGGTAGGGAGATCGTTTCAGTTCGCCGCGCGAATCCCGGATTAGCACCTCGACGCGGCGCTCGACCTCGTCCAACTTCTGATTGAGCGACCGCACCAGCGCGACGCCTCGCTCGAATGCTGAAATGGATTCTTCGAGTGAGAGTTCGCCGGAATCGATGCGGCTGACAATCCCTTCAAGGTCGGCCAGTTCGTCCTCGAATTTCCTTGGGTTAGCGTCCGCCATATTTCTCAATGATAGCGCGGGCGAGCTCTGCCAGCACCCGCCGGACAGGAATACCTGCTAGTGGATTTGACGGGCAATAGTACGGGTTCTGACCCGCCCGCGGCCGAGCCGGATGTCAAGTTCGTCCCCGACTTCAACCTGCGCGGCATCCGTAACTGCCCGCCCATCGCGCGAGTTGACCACAACTGCATAGCCGCGTTCCAGCACGCGCAGAGGTGAAACGGCATCGAGCCGCCGGCTATCCGCGCCGAGCAAGAAACGCTGCTTCTGCAGCATCGAACGCGCGGCTGATTCGAGCTGGTTAACCAAGCGGTCGAGATCCCCGCGAGCTTGGCTGACGGGGGCTCGCAAGTTGGCCTCCGACCAGCGCGCCGCAACCCGCTCAACCGCTATCCGATACGGGTTTGCACGTCCGCTCATGGACTGAGCCAGCCTGACCGTCAGGCGGGCTACCCGGAGGCGCTGCTCCACCACGATTGTCGAAGGAATTTTCAGATGCGCCGCCAGCTCGCGCAGCCCGTGGCGATTTTCCCGCACCCGCCCAGCGATTGCGCTGTTCGATTCCTCGGCCGCGGTATCGAGCCGCTGGCGGAGCTGCCGCAAAGCCCCCGCCGGATCACGCAACCCGCTGGCGAGATGTGCGACATGACGCCGATGCGACGAACTCCGGTTCTGAACGGCGGCGGCTAGTGTGGACTGCATATCGAACAGGCGCCTGCGTAGCTCCGCCTTGCTCGGTACTGCCAGTTGCGCCGCTGCGGTTGGGGTGGGGGCGCGCACATCAGCTACAAAATCGGCGATACTATAATCTATCTCGTGGCCTACTGCCGCTATCACCGGGATTGCCGACCGGGCAATCGCCCGCGCGACCGATTCCTCATTAAAAGCCCACAGATCCTCAAGTGAACCACCCCCGCGGCCCGCAATAATCACATCTGCCCGCCCGTCAGCATTGAGATCATCCAGGGCGGCGGCTATCTCGAATGCCGCACCGGGTCCCTGTACCAACGCTGGTCTAATGATCACATGCAAGTTGGGATACCGATCCAGCAGCACGCGTAGCATGTCGCGCAGTGCCGCACCTCGCAGAGCGGTAACGATCCCGACTCGGCGCGGCAGCATCGGCAGCCGCTGCTTGCGCGAGGCGTCGAACAGGCCCTCCTTGCCCAGGCGCTCCTTGAGTTGTTCGTAGGCGAGCTGCAGGGCGCCCAGGCCGCGCGGCTCTATTTCCTCGGCATAGAATTGCAGAGTGCCGCGTGCCTCATAGAGATTGACACGCCCGCGCGCGACAACCTTCATGCCATCATCGACCCGGAAGCGCATGCGGCGCACCGCCGAGTTGAACATCACTACGTTAATCGAACTGTGCGAATCTTTGAGCGTGAAGTAGAGATGGTTGGACGGGGCCAGCCGCGCATTCGAGATTTCGCCGACCACCCAGCATTGGTCGAGATTGACTTCCAGCGTCTCACGCACCAGGCGCACAAGCTGGCTGACGCTGAGCGCTATCCGCCGCGCGGGTGATTTCAGCTTAAATTCAAGCTGTCCAGCCATCGTACAGCAAACTAGCACAGATGAGTTGCCGGCAAATCCGCCGTAAATGCATGCCCTGATCGGAATTAGAGCTGGCCGGCACTCAATTGCACGGTGAGGGGGATTTCACTTTTTAGTCGGTGCCGCACGCATATGTTCTTTATTGCCTGCATGGTAATGTAATCAGTTGGCGTCGCCAACAAGCTAACTATGGCACAATTAAACCTAGGGTCGATTGACATCCTTAATCCGGACCTTTTGGTCGAACGAGGTTATCCGCACCAGGAATGGGCCTTGCTCCGAGCCGAGGCGCCAGTCTTTTATTATCAGCGCCCGAATGTCCGCCCATTTTGGGCAGTGACAAAACACGCAGATATCATTACGGTTTCTCGTCAGCCCGATCTTTTTCGCAGTAGCCAATATTTATTCGTTACGCTCGACGAGCCGGGAGCGCCGCCCGACGACACGGTATTCCTCCGGCAATTGCTTAATATGAATCCCCCGGAACACGGGGTCTATCGCGCGGTGGTCAATCGTCGCTTTACCCCTCGGGCAGTGCAGAAGCTCGCCGCGCAAATCGAGGAGGTAACCACCGAAGTCCTCCAAGAGATTCTTGGCCGTACCGAATGCGACTTTGTCACCGAGGTAGCCGCCAAGCTGCCGCTGGCAGTAATCGCCGAGATGTTCGGGATACCGCGGTCTGACTGGCAAATGATGTTTCGGCTCAGCAATTCCATGATCGCGCCGTCGGATCCGGAATTCGCCGGCACCGAATCTATCCAGGAGACGCTTGAGCGGACACGGATGGAATTCTTCCAATATTTTTCGCAACTCATTGAAGACCGGCGCAAGGCGCCACGCGATGATGTGGCCGCTGCACTGGCCAACGGGACAGTCAGCGGCGCTGCACTGCCCCAGTTTGAGCTGTTGTCCTATTTTGCGCTGCTCATAATCGCCGGCAATGAGACCACTCGCAACGCCATCAGCGGTGGCCTCTACGCGCTGATTAATCATCCTGAACAGATGGCATTGCTCAAGGCGAATCCTTCCCTAATGGTGAAGCCTGCGGTTGAGGAAATCCTCCGATGGACCTCGCCGGTTATCCAATTCACCCGGGTCGCCACCGCCAACACCGAGCTGCACGGTCAGCCAATCCGCGAAGGCGATATCGTCGCAATGTTTTATCCCTCAGCCAATCGCGACGAGGAAGTGTTCGAGAATCCCAACCGCTTCGACATCCAGCGCGATCCAAATCCGCATCTGGCTTTCGGTATCGGCGAACACTATTGCCTCGGTGCCAACTTGGCGCGGCTTGAATTGCAAGCGATGTTTCATCAACTCGCAGAGCGAATGGATGGGGTGGAATTGGCTGGGCCAATCAAGCGGATGCGTTCAAACTTCGTTGGTGGCATCAAACACATGCCGATTCATTATCGAATTGATCCTCGATGGGCGTAGCTTGTGAGCTCGCACCCCCATGCCGGCGCTGGCCTCAAAAAGCGAAATCACTGCGCCGGCCCGTCGTCAGCTTCAATCCGATGACCGTAGCCTGGTCGAAGTGCTCATTGCCCACCCGATGAGCTTCTGCCGCTCGGCAAGGGTCAGCCGCGCCTCCGGGTGCATCAGACGATAGTACCACGGCGCCATCTTTGCGCTCGAAACCTGGTCGGCAATCTCGCCAAGTTTATGAGACGCGGTCTCTGGATCTGATGCGTACGCTTCCCATTCGGAGAAATTTAGACGCCGGCGTGCCTCCATTACATGGCGCGAGACTAGCCATGAAAAAGGCGCGACGTGACTGTACCAGGGCCATCGAGTCTGATTGGAATGGCAATCGTAACAGGCGCGCTTAAGCATTCCGATGACAGCGTCCGGCGCCTGGAGACTGGCGTTCCACGGTGGATTCGTGTGCGGGACAGGGAGGAGTTGAATGGCGGCAAGCGCGACGCCGAAGAAAATCCCTGCCATGACAACGATCCTCATCTGGAGGACCGTCATATCGTTAAACGGTAGCTAAGAGGCTCCAGGCCCGATTATTGGGAAACAATCTTCCCTTTCGGAACTTCATGATGGAAATCATCAAAGAATTGATAATTGCCAGGTGCCAGAGAGGGCATGTGTACAGTGATAGTCTCGCCAGGAGGGACGACACGCTCGCGATGAAGCTCGAAACTTTCGAATTCTATCGCCGCGTCACTTCCGTTGGTAACTTTGACTTTGAAGGGCTTATTGGCTGGCACGGTGACCATCGCTGGGGCGAAGGCGCCGTTCTGGAAGCGTAATTGAGCCGTCCCGGCCTCGGCAGCAAACGATGGGCCGGCGAACGCCAAGATAGTTACGGTTGCGGTTGCGAGCGTCAGGGCTCTAATAACGGTTGGCTTGCGGGTCATGAGCATGGCCACCTGAACCTGAAATTGATAATGATTTTCACTATCTCTCAACTCTTGCCGAACTGTCAAGCTTCACCTGAATAGCCGGGGTATCGAGCCGTCCCTCTCGGCACTTCTTCTGCCGCGTGATTCCGGGGCGGGCACATCGCGGCGCGCTAGCGCGCGCCGCGAGACTCTACGAAATCGCCCCGCTTTCGCTCGGGGTTCAGGAGGAAGGTGAAGCAGAGGCTGGCGACCGAGTTCAGCCTATAGACTTGCTCGGCTGCCGCCGGGAGAACCAGGCCCAATCACTTCAAGTGTCCGCCCTGTGATCTGGGGTGAGAGCGGTGGAGCTGTCCCTGGCCGATTATGCAATTGACTGAAGCCCCTTGGCGGTTTGAAGGTCTCCGGTGGTAACGCCATCAGCCGGATTTGGTCCACACGTGTTTCAGCCGATAATGAGGCCGTGCGATAGGTCTGATGCTGCGAAGGGTCCGGTATCCGAAAACTTACCACGGATTGCTTCTCGAGCATCAAAGCATCCGCTTGATTGGGCGCCGGGTCGGAGCCAGAACCACCAAGCCGCGCGAGCATCTTGTGGTCGAATTGCGAAAGTTCCTTGGCACCGGGCGCATCGGTCGCAACGCAGGCGCTGATCGTCACGTGCTCCAACTTGTCTCCTTGAGTAGCGCGATATTCACTGCACGCGTGATTGGCAATCGTCCGGGTGCGGCCGGTGCGGTCGAGTTTGACACTCTGGCCAGGACCGTTATGTGGCAAGTGAGCGCTCAACGCCTCGAGCGGTATTTCCGCATAAGCGCGATGCTGCTTGTCAACTATATAAACAATGCTCTTGTCGAGGTCGGTAATGGCAGCTATGTCTTGCCGTTCAACTCGCCTTTTATTGCCTTGGAGGTAGACTGTTTTAGTTTGAGATTTGGTCTGGCCGTCCGGACCCGTGGCCAAGGAAGTTTCAGCCATGACTACCCCCGCGAAAACCATGCGGGCCGGCTCCAGCACGAGTACCAATGAGAAAGTTGCAATGCCAGCCAATAGCTGTTTCATAACGGAACCCCTTTTCTCGAATCCACGGCCGCGTACCGCCCTTCGATTACTATGCGCACGCTAGAGGCTTATCCCGGGAAAAGTCTGTTATACGCATGATGGAAGTGACAGGCCGCCAGCGGGCGGTTAGCGGCCTGTCAACGGTAAAATCCCAAATCAACTACCTATCGGCGCGATCATTGCCGCGTGGAAGACTTGGCTCAGGTGTACGTTCAGAAATGTCGTGCAGTGCCTCGCCTACATCGGCCGAACTGCGCGAACTGTGGGCAACATCGGCCAAAGATACTACTCCGAGAATAGCTCGTTTCTCGTTCACCACGGGTATTCGCCTGATCTGTTTTTCTGCCATCAGGTCCGCCGCACGCTCGACGTCATCGTCGGGCCGACAAGTTACCACGTTCTTCGTCATGCAATCCTGGATCCGTACCTCGTCAGGGTGCCGTCCTGTTGCGACAACATCCATGCACAGATCGCGGTCTGTCACTACCCCGATCACCGTCGGGTCATTCTCGCCGGCAATCACTGGAACGACGCCGGCGTCGGCCTCGCGCATAAATTGAGCGGCCTTGTGCGCTGTATCTACTGGAGTGCAGCATTCTACCGCAGTGGTCATTACTTCTTGAAC
>JAMXLL010000198.1 GCA_024281015.1 Candidatus Binataceae bacterium | reverse complement strand
CGGCGTCACGAACGCAAAGGGATCTTGCTGACGGTTCAAAAGCTCACGACGGCAGGAATACGTGCTCACGATGCGGCCCCCGCCTTTATCGCCACCACCAGAGGGGGTGCGAAGATTTCAAGTATTTTGGGTAGTACTAGATGCGGCATAGCACTTGCACGAGGGCTACATAGCATCAGGCTGGCTGCTACGCCGGAATGGCAGTCTCCTTTTTCCGGTTAAGACAGCCACCATTATCGGCCTAGGAGCTTTCACCAGAGCTGGCGACCCTGAATTGTCCGGTTTTCAATCCGACCAGTATTCACGATACGATCTCGCACTCTCCGGGTCGGCGACTCCCAAAACGCCTCTGCCGCACATTATTGTCCAGCAGCGGCCTTCAGCTGAACGAGGTTCTAGCAGCGTTGGAGTGGTCAGATCAGAAGATTCGCTCGAGCATTGGCGACCGGCGGCGCAAGTCTATTCCGCAATAGTGTACGGCGGAAGCCTAGGCGGTCCCGGAGAGCGATTTCAAACGGCGCATTCGAGATCATACTTGATTGTGCCCGGATGGATCCTTTCGTCGTTTATCGACTACTTATTGCACCGTCGAGAGAACATTCAGACGACCAGTGGAGTAGCGGAGAGCGCGATACATTCCTTGATGCTCGCAGAAGGCGCCGTCCCAACACTTGCCGGTCTCTTCCTGGACGTCAACGCGGGCGTGCTTGCGACCATGGTGGCGGGCTTTATTGTCCATCAGGGCACTGCGATCTGGGACGTTTTCTTTACCGCCAAGCGAAGGAGAATAGGACCAGCCGAGCAGCACATTCACAGTGCATTGGAGATGCTCCCATTCTGCGGATTATCGCTTACTGCCTGTCTACATCCTGACCAATTCCTCTCATTGCTACATTTGAATGACCTATCTCCGGATTGGGATTTGCGCTTAAAGCGCGACCCATTGCCCGCGAACTACGTGGCTCTGATGCTTGGGGCTACAGGAGCAGTTGCCGCTTTATACGCAGAAGAGTTATGGCGCTGCCTCAATGCGGCGCGACGGCATCTTACCGGGGTCAACACGCCCTGCGCGACAACGGAGTTGTTCGGAAGTAACGAACGTTCCAGTAGAAGTAACGAACGTTCCAGTAATTGTACCTCCTCTGAAACGACGCTTCAGCGCCGCGACGAGACTGAATGACACTTTTCGAGTAGTACGTTCCGAGAAACATCTCTCAGGAGATTAGATCAACAATATCAACGGATGGGCGGGTGCCTGAGACATCAGCACTCACAAGGCCGATAAGATACCAATCGCCGCGTCCATCCGTGCGAGACAGTCATCTAAGCGCGCGGTACTGCGTACAATTAGCTAAGGCCGCTGGTCCTTTACGGCTGCCGTCAGAGCAGCCGTTCAAGCTCGCACGGCATGGAACGCAGCGGTAGTCAGAAGAACCCTCAGCTCTTTCCAATTTGCAACCGGGAGAGCGTGTCCCTGGTACGACTAATTCGGGGTGAATACTGCGCGTAAAATCCCTTCTGACCTTTGTTTGAACGTGCTGTATGCCTTGGGCACCCCTTCGAGATCCGTGCGGTGAGTTACAAGGAAAGAAGGGTCGAGTTTCTTGTCCTGGACGAGCTTGAGCAGGCGGGGAATGTATTTTTGTCCATATTGCTGGCCCGTGCGGACAGTCAGTGCCTTATTCATTACGGCCCCGATCGGGAACTTGTCGATCCAACCCAGGTAAACTCCAGCAATCGAAAAAGTGCCGCCCTTGCGGCATGCCATTATCGCCTGTCGGAGCACTGCGCCGCGATCGGTCTCGAGCCGCAGAGTTTGCTTTATCCGATCATATGCATCGGAAACCAGGCCGAAACCTATTGCTTCCATGCCAACCGCGTCTACACAGGCATCTGGTCCGCGCCCCCCGGTCATCTCGCGCAGCGCCTCCGGCACGTCGGTCTGGTGGAAGTTTATGGTCTCCGCCCCGAGCCTGTCACTTGCGACCTGCAGCCGGTTTGGCAAGCAATCGATGGCAATTATTTGCTCTGCGCCGAGGATTCGAGCACTTGCCATGGCCATTAGTCCCACGCCGCCACATCCCCAGACTGCAACGATATCGCCTCTTTGGATGTTGCAGTTATCGGCTGCCATGAAGCCGGTGGGAACCGCATCAGAGACAAACACTGCCTGCTCATCGGTCACGCCGTCTGGCACCGGGAATGCTCCCCAGTCGGCATAGGCAAGGCGGACATATTCAGCGTGCGAACCGGCGTAGCCGCCCATGGCATGCGAGTACCCGTAAATGCCCGCAGGTATGTAACCGAGGGTCTCTTCGAGCATTTCATTAGGATTGGTGTTGTCACACAGCGACCACATTTCATGCTCGCAGTAATAACATGCGCCGCAGGCGATTACGGATCCGACCACGACGCGCTGCCCTTTGCGCAATCTCTTTACCTGGGGTCCGGTCTCGACTATTTCGCCCATGAACTCGTGGCCGATGATGTCGCCGCGCTTGATCGAAGGAACGTAGCCTCCGAGAAGATGCAGGTCGGAGCCGCAGGTGGCAGTCATTGTAACCTTCAGGATAGCGTCGGTGGGGCGCAGAATCTTGGGATCACTGACATTCTCAAGCTGCAGCCGGTTGGCACCGCGATAGCAGACAGCTTTCATGAACTCTCTCCTGTGATTATGGCCTTTGGAAGCGGCCTCGAAAGATTCAGGTCAGTGACGCCATTTCCGCCAGGCTGATTCCTCCGTGCAGATCACGTCCACCTGCCCTGCCGGATGGCTGGCCGACAATCGTCGGAATGTCTCCTGACTCGAGTTTCTGTTTGAGCTGCCGCAATCCCCTACGGAGCTTACGGCGAGCATCATAGACGGCCAGTTCTTGCCAGAACTGAATTGGCTTATTCCTGCGCACTGTTACTTTGACTTCTGTCCCTCTGCCCCCGGGCGCAAGCTGCAAATCCACAGACCCAAATGCTCCAGGCTGCTGCCATTCCAAGCGGTTGGATGTATGCTTCGTGATTCGGATTTCCCCGTCGGCTTCGTTGTTTCCCGAAAACTGATGCTTGAAGGCGCCATCCGATGCGACAGTCACGGATGAACGTTCGGCCGGGACTTCGGGAATATCGCCGCCTTCCAGTATCTTGCGCAAGTTCTCTGGCTCGCCGAAGGAGGGTTCGATGTCTTGAGGATATCGAGCGATCGTCAGGGCATAAGAGGCCTCGAGCGGTCGTGGCCCCTGTTTCGCAGAAGGTGCCGTGTTTCGACCCATCATCTGAGATATCGCGCAATGTCCTCTGATCGCCCGATCAAATAGTGCGACGGATAAGAGGACCGACCCGAGAGCTGCCGGGCTACGTTTGTACAAGCTATAGCCGAGCAATACTGTTCCAGACAGAAGCGAAAACAGCCGTTCCCTATAACTGATATTCTGCTCCGAACTGGTCAGAGCATTCTGTAGGTTCATGCCTGTATTTCCTCCAAGGGGTGAGCAGAGGCGGTCTAGGTTGCTTAAACTCGAGGAAAGCTGCGTTTCGCACGATTGCAATCAGCAGATGTGACCCTTCAATCGTGAGGGACAAAATCTTTCATTGAGACGTTCTGAACGGAAACGTCCAAGAGCAAGGTTAACAGTGCATCGTGCGCAGTCCAGATTTTTATTTGGCACTCAGGCGGTAGCATGGGCCCGCCGGTGATTATCCGACTTGACTACGCAGCAGGTGGAAGTACTACGGGGGTCAGCGGCGCGAACACGATCCGCAGGAACGTAATCCGAGTAATACTCGGCAATGAATTGTTATTGACTATCGCCCAATAATCGGAGCTCAAGCAGGTCGCCGACCAGGTGCTGGTGCGAGAACAAGCCGAGATCGAATGTGCCTGCTTGTTCTTCCGAAGGCGAGCCGTGGTCGCGATCGAGAGTCCCTCGCGGGCCCACCTCCACCGCAATGATCTGTGATAACGTAAACGACACGTTAGTCCCTATCAGTACATGTCAATGACTCAGATTGGCATGCGATAGCCATAGAACTCGTGGTCCTCGTTGTAGCCACCTTGCCCGCCCCCAAGCTGGCGGAAGTCGGCGACAAATTCAATCGCCTCGATCCACTTAACCTGTTTGAAGCCGAGTTCGTTCTCACATCGCAACCGTAATGGAGCTCCATGGAGTACACTCACAGGCGCTCCATTCATTTCGTAAGCGAGGATAGTCAGATGGTGGCGCATGTTTCGAAGCTCGTGGACATCATAGTAGCGGCCGCCGTCTGATCCCTCGGCGAAAGAGTAGAATACTGCGTAGCGCGCCGACGCCGTTGGCTTGACCAGGTCGAGGATACGGCCCATCGGCACTCCGCCCCATTTCGCGACCCCGGACCATCCTTGAATGCAGAAATGAGCAGTGATCTGCTCCTGCTTCGGCATCGCTTTCAGCTCATCGAAGGAGAATGTCCTGGGATTACTCACGAGACCGCTAACCCGCAGCTTATAATTATTGAAGTGATCGTGTACCAGGGCCTCGAACTCGGCCGAGTTCGGCATCGTGCCGTTGGGCCAGAAGAAAGGAGATATGTCGGCTTCTGTAAGTTCCAGGCTGGGGTTCATGCGTTCAGAAACACCCTTCAGCCAACCTACCATGAAGCGGCCGGTACGTTGCACCAGGCGCGCGTATCTGATCGTGAGCGGCGTCGCGAATACCCAGGTTATGGCAACGATTATCATCGCAATGGCGAAGATGATGAAACCGCGGTACCCATCATCGTTAACGCCCGCAAACATATTATTCAGATTCTGCCGCAAGCCCGTTATGAAAATCAGTGTGACGTGTACGAAGATAAAGAAGACGAACCAGCAGGCTACCAAAAAGTGGATCGAACGAGCCGCTTGCCGGTGAAGGATTCTTCCGACACGTCCAACGCTGTTCGAGATGGCCGGTCCCTGCATCAGACCGGTGATAATCGCAAGCGGCGCAGCAACGAACACGGTAATGAAGTAGGTGAGCTGCTGCAGGCTGTTGTAGCGGATCCAGGCCTCGTTGGCCGGGAACCGCAGCGACAGGTACTCCAGCGCGACGGAGAGCGAATTGGGGAAAACTGCCAAGCTGTGCGGCACGACCCGCTGCCACTGGCCGGTCACGAATAACATCGCGTAAAATGCCGCCCCGTTTAGCACCCACAACAATGCGCACGAAAAATGCCACCATCGCGCAAGTCCGATAGAATGGCGAAGTCCGGGAATCCCCAACCATCCCGGCAAGGTCACCGAATCATCCTTGGCGGTCCAGATGCGGTGCATCGGCACGTCGCGTTGAAAGCGGAACCACTCTGTGCCCGGCGTGCAGTCTCGATTCCAGTATAACCGTGGATGATCGGCCAGTATCTGGATACCAGCGCGAATAATAAGAAACATCAGAAAGAGATTGAAGAAATGCTCGAGCCGCAGCCACAATGGAAAGCCCGAATAGGATATGGGTTCGGCGATCTGCCCCGGGTAGCGCCGGAGAAAACTCTTCACTGCCGAAAGCTGCATCAGCTCCTGCGCCGTGGCAATACCCAGCATCAGGAGGGTTATCCCGATCGGGATGAGCCACATCAGGTTGAACCATCGCTGGCCAATCCGCAGCCGCGGCACCACACCCCATTGCTGGGGTATCCAGTGATTGAGACGGATACGGTCGTCTGCGTGGGCTAATTGCGCTTCTAGAGGCTCGGTCAGGTCAGTCATTGCGGGGAGGGCCTCCGGTGTTTGGGCACTGGTGTTAGGATTCAGTCCTTACTTCTCCGGATGCAGATGCAACTGGCAAGCCGGACCAGGTACAAGCGAGATTAAAAGACTGGCAACCCGATTAACGATGACTACAGATGGCCTCGGATTGAGAAGCACTCTTATCGCTAATTGCGTCTACACGCGCCATTCTCCAGCTGACGATTATCTGGCCGCGGCAGCCGTGCCACCCAAACACTACGGCGCGGGCGCTTGGCTGGCGGGCAAACCTTGATAGACACGAGTTCCCCGATGAGGTTACCGGCTCTTGACTGTGGATAAATATTGTCAGCCTCACGCTTGCTGCTCAGGCCACCGACACTGGTCGGAGAATTGGACTAATCGTGCGTACGTATTGGATGCCAACTCAGCGAAACCAATTGAGCGTTTTCCGAACCGTGCGCGGCGAAGCGACAACATTGCGGTGTGACATTAGGAACCGAATTCGTGACACATTTCCCCGGCCATCTGGACACCGTCGATCGCACGCACTCGGCGGAAATCGTGTTATCCTATTCTTGGTACTGTGCTTGAACACCCGCATTACTTCCACAAGCACAAACGAAAAATGTCGCTCATAGCTGGCCGCACAGCGGCCAGCCGGAAAGGATTAGCCGGATGAACCCGCTGTTCGATGCGTTCGCCTTTCAATTCTTCTGGTACCGCGCGTGGTGCGAAGCTTTGCAGCGGATGTTTATTGCTGCGGCCGCCCAGCGCATAAGCGGCCCGCCAGATTACCTCGAAACGAGGTCTGCCAGGTTCGGTATGCTACGGCGTTATCGCGAATTCTCGTCGGACTATATTGCCTCGCGCAATGTCGACGTGTGGCTGCCGTCCGAGTACCACCAGATGCCCGGCCGGAGGTTCCCGGTTATTTATATGCACGACGGGCAGAATCTTTTCGATCCACAATCTTCGTTTATCGGAGTCGATTGGGGAGTCGACGAAGCCATGTCTGAGCTGATCGCGGCGGAGCGGGTAGGCGGGGCGATCGTGGTTGGAATCTGGAATACCCCGCAACGCTCACAGGAGTATATGCCGGAGCGCGCAGTGAAGCTCTCCCCTTCGCCGCTGGCACGCAGACGTTCACCACTGTCAGATAGCTATTTGAAGTTCCTGGTGCGAGAACTCAAGCCGTTTATCGATGAGCATTACCGGACTCTGCCAGATCGGGAAAACACGTTCACTATGGGATCGAGCATGGGCGGCCTCATTTCGATATACGCGCTCTGCGAGTATCCCAACTGCTTCGCCGGAGCGGGTTGTATTTCCACTCATTGGCCAGCTTCCGGCGGAATCGTCATTGATTATCTGGCCGGGGCGCTGCCCCCAGCGGGCGAGCATCGTCTGTACTTTGATCATGGGACGGCGACTGTCGATGCGCTATATGAGCCGTATCAACAAGAGGTGGATCAGATTTTGATAGCCAAGGGTTACAAACATGGAGAGGACTGGGTTACCTTGAGGTTCGAGGGTGCAGAGCACGGGGAACGGGCTTGGCGCAAGCGGGTGCGCATACCGTTGGAGTTTCTGCTAGCCACTAACAAGGGGGATTCACACCTTTAGCCTCAGGGCGCCGCGCGGTTTCTTTGTTCTGTTCTCTTGCGATTGAAAAGCCTCTCCCGCCGGGGAGATCGGGGCACCGGTGTTGACCTTCCGGTCTTCGCGATGCGACCGGGTTATGTCCACCGGCTTCTGACCGAGACCGCAAAACTGTAAAACTCGCGTCTGGCAATGGCACTTACTATGGTGCCACGCTCAATCAGCTTTGAGCGGGACTCAAATCTGTATTCAGCCGGTAAGCGCTCGACGGACGGCCCGCAACCAGGGTCTAATTGCTCCATAAACATCGTCAGCAATTCGCGGGTCACTTGAAAAGCGTGCTCTTCCGTGCATAGGAAAATGAGCCGGATATCAAACTCCGGCAGGACACAACGTTAGTTAACCAACGGCGGCCAATTGCAACGTCAATCCCGCGGCTGTCTCGGTATCGCACCGCAGTCCTGAAACACTGTCCGTCGCTCAAACAACCTTAAGAGTTGCGCGACTCTCCATCATTTCGAGCAAATGAGCAGCGAGCGAATCGAAAGGATCTCGGATCGGTTTGCGCCGCGAAGCCGCTACGGTTGTTTCTCGGTCCGCGAAGCGGCTCCCATGAATGAATATTTGGAGACGTCACATTGGGAGATGCCTGACAGGTAGGGCGGGCTTGTATCGCCTGTCCCAATGCGTGTGACGGAGGAACATGAGAGAGAGGCGCGGAACCACTACGTCGGTGGCCCCGCGACTCTGCGCAAAAGCGGCTATGGAATCGGCGAGATCTTTGCGAAAAGCCCGGCTTGCTCATGGGTCGGGCCGATGAGTCCCGCTGTGATATACAGGGTATCCGGCTCCGCACCCGCTGCGGTCTCGTCGGCCGGGCCACTGAAGGTCACCGTCCAGAGCCCAGGATTGACGATCGGACTGCCATCCGCATCTGACAGCGTGCCTAGCCAGTGGCCAGTTGTCTGATCATACGCGTTGATTCGTCCATCGCCAAAATTCCCGACGAGGATGTCTCCGGCAAATTGGCCGAAGCTCGCCGGCGCCATAGCAACACCCCACGGCGAGTTGAGATGCCCATGCTGGGCGAAATGCTGGAGCAGATTACCGCCGGTATCGAACACACTGACGAATCCGTGCGCCGGCCTGTTAACTGGATCATGCTTGGCCGCATCTTGCTTCGCGTAAGTAACCCAGAGCTTGCCTCCGATGTTCTGGATGCCGAATGGGGCATATCCATGCTGTACATTCGGGTCGATGAACGATCCGCCAAGCGGAACCTGCCGGAAGTTGCCGTCGAAGACGTCTATATTGCCGGTCCGAAAATTCGTCGCGTACAACATCGGATTGCCGCTGACTGCTCCCATCGCCAGACCCTTGTACACCGCGCCCTTGGCTGAGTTATCGACCACGATCACGGCATCATCTGGAACACCGCCGAGAAACGGTGACAGAGCTCCATCTGGTTCAAGGGTTTTGTTCAGGTTCCATGCCTCAATCGTGCCGTCCTCGGTGGCAAAGATAAAAAGAGCTGGACCGAAGTCAGTGCCATTCGGGTCGCTGATCTTGATGATGTTAAACGCCGAAGTAGGGTTTGCAACTTGCCCTGTCGGCGCCCCCGTTCTGCCACCTTGGGTCGGATCTGTCGGTGACGGAATATCCACTACCAGCGGAATCGGCGAGCCTGTGCCGTCATATAGAGTACTAACCCCGGCGTTGTTGTCCGAAACCCAGAACGGACTCACTCCGGGGAAAAATGAAATGCCCCACGGGTTAATCAGGTTCGGATCAATGTTATCGGCGGGGACGGCGCCATTGGAAACCAGATTTCTCTGTGCGTAGCCCATCCCGGCCGCGCGCGAGTGATCGCCGAATGCGATCAACACGAAGATAGCTCCGAGGAGAACGATCGGCATTCTCTTGTTTTTCATGGTCACCCCAATTGTATTTTCGATTGGCGAAAGATTAGTGCGAGAGGCGCAATACGGTCAGCGTCGACTCTGCATCGTCCACGTAAGAGAACTGAAGATGCCCACCCTTGGAAAGTTCATTAATCGCAAAAGCTGAACCCGGAGCGGAATCAATCGAGAAGGTTCTCACGAAGTGACCGTCCTTCGTGAATTCGACGATTTCACTCGGTCCAGCGGTTGTGTTCGTCCCAGGCGGCGTGATCACGGTCGACGGATCTGCATTGGCAGTAATGAGATCGCCATTCGTAGCCAAAATCAAACCCAGGGGACCGGCCAGATGCGTCGAATCTGAGAAGACCACGTTGCCGGTGCCGAGGTCGTTAGTTGTCGTACCTGCACCGTTCAACGCGAAAATCTTGTTGTTTAATTCCGAGGCGACATAAAGCACATCATTGTTGCTGTCGTACGCCAGCCCGGCGGGGCCGACGACTACCGCGGTAGGATCCGGTCCGAAGGCGTAACCTGAAGCGATCGTCAGCGGAGTACCGACAACAGCGAAGCCGCCGTGCTGGAAAGACACTTCGAGCCTGGTGATAGTTCCGTCGAGGACGTTGGAAATGAACAGTTGCGCGCCGTTCCCTTGGTCATTAATCGCCATACCCCACGGTCCGTTGATCTTGTCAGACTGCGAAAGCGAAGTTACGAGACTGCCCTGGTTGTCGAGCACGAGCAGTGCACCGGGTTCGGCCATGGTACCACCGGG
Organism: Candidatus Binataceae bacterium; assembly: GCA_024281015.1. Classification (GTDB taxonomy): domain Bacteria; phylum Desulfobacterota; class Binatia; order Binatales; family Binataceae; genus JAMXLL01. Next base: position 28,170 of record JAMXLL010000198.1, on the reverse strand, counting down.
ATCGCTCGTGGGGACTGAACCGGCGAAGACAAATCCGGCGCGCGCGACGGTTAGCGCGTTGGAAAACCCGAGCGGTGTTCCCGGTGTCCCCTGGAAGAACAGCGACGTTTCGCCGGTACCCGGGTCCACTGCAATGATGGTGGTCCCTTTGCCTTGAGTGGTAGCATCGTTGAAGTTCGAAACGAGAAGCTGACCCTTGTGAATCGATCCAGCAGGAAATCCAGGCGGCACGTTAATGAGCCCATAGGGATTCGTATCGCCATTCGCAGGAGATGTTGACACCTGTAAGGGGACGATCGGTTGGGCTGTCGCCGCGCGCCCGTTTATCAGTACGATCACCGCCGTTCCCAGGAGGCATCCCAGTAGAGCGGGAAACCGTTTGGCACGTCGGCGTTTCCCAGTTTTGCGCAAGCTGGGCGCATGCGCGAAGAAACTTGGCAACAGATCTCGATGCACGCTGTTCATTGTTTTCCTCCCATCTAAATGTTTCGGACAAACTCGAGCTCTATCTGGACGCGCTTAAATCGCTCCTGAGGCGCTCCTCGCCAGCCTCGGAAATTCCCGGAACGCGCCTCTGTCACGATGCTTTCCAAACCGTCGAACGCTTATTTCTGGACTACAAGTTCCCCGTTCATGCCTTTGGCCTCATGCACCGCGCATGTGTATCGGTAAACTCCAGGGACCGAAAATGTTTCGCTGAAAGATTCGCCCGGTTTAAGGAAACCAGAGTCGAAGGGCTTGGCGCCTGCTGGTATCGCGACGTCATTTTTCTTGAGCGCGGCTGACGGGTCAGTCGTCACATGGTGGAGTTGATTACCAGTGTTCTCCCATTCGACTGTATCGCCGGTTTTTATAGTTATACGGGTAGGTTCGAAGCTGGCCGGCATGTCCATCATCTTGATGACAACCGCCGGCTTGGCCGCCCGAGATCTGGCTACTGCAATTACCAGTAATCCAGCAACTATCGTCGCAAAGAACGTAAGTATTAGTTCACTACGACGAGGCGTTGATTCCAGTATTGCTCGCATCACTGTTCTCCTTTGTACATTCCCGGAGTGGCGGACTAATTCTCAACGAAACTTCAAAAACTGCTTAATCGAGCGCATGTCCTTGGCAGGCATATTCGACAACGTTTTCATGTGCATCGTGATCGCATCCCACTGAGCAGGAGAGAATTGGGAACCTGGCCGGGCGTTATGGCACTGGTTGCAGTAGACCGACCACAGGTGGGCGCCCTCGATCAACATTTTGCGTTGTTGCGGGCTCTGTTCTTCCGCCAGAGTCTTGGGAAGCAATCCGGCCGCTGCCAGGGCCAACGTGAACATCGGAACCGCAAGCATTAATCTGGTTTGCATGTCAGAAGCCGATAGCAAATTGGGTTATTACTGCATGATCGTTTCGAGTAGCTCCGATCGGCGAGCCGGTCGGAGTATTTGCGCCATCAAAGGAGAAGAGAGTTCCACCGGCACGCGGCAATTCAATGTCAAATTCGGTCTGCCAAACTATCGACGGCTCTATCCAGTAGTCGATTCCGAGTGCAACCTCTCGCGCATGAGGCGTGAATATGGCGGGCGAACCGCTAAAGCCCAGCTGGGGTGTGGTGTCGATCTCCTCGGCTACAACCGCGCGCTGGTTAACCCCTGAATACCGCACCAGTGGCTCAAGATTCTTGATGTATCGGTCGAGTCCGAAGGCTAGCTGTGGAATGGGGAGGTTATCCAGAAAATAACCAAACTGCACATACCAGCCCTGTCGCTTGTCCTGAGCCGTCCCATTAGGCATTTGGCGATACGTCTGGACATACTCACCACGTGTTTGCAGGCTGCCATTCAGGTATGCATAGTCGAGCCCCCACGAGTTGAACCAATTGCCATTTAGCCATTTGCCGTCGTAGGTCGAGGCACCGAGCTCCAGCCGGCCAAGATTCGAATCCACCGGGAATGGATAAAACCGGAGGCGCGTACCAAAAGCCTTACCGTTGGTGTTAGTCTGGATGTTATTAACCGGATTGAGTGTTTGGCCGACGGTTGGCTGGGGCAAATCCGAAAAGCCTGGCCCATTCGCTACCCACGTCGTATAGTCAACGTCCTGTCCCAGCGCGCCCCATTGCAGACCGCCACGAAGCTGCAAACCTAGTTCGGTCGGTGGGATAATTGCCTCTGCACCATAAAGAAGTGGAGCGGTAATGAACCGGTTGACCCACACAGCACTCTGAGCCTCATACCAGTCGCCAAAAGGCTGGTCGAAAATGCCCGCGTTGACCTGCAGATAATCGTTGAGAAAGAGTTGCCACATCGCCACTGGCAACCCGAATTCAGCACTGGAGCCTTGGGGGAGAGCGGCTTCGAGTTCGCCCTCGAACGAGATCCAATCGTTTAGCCGATAAATAACGAGTGGCTCGAAGGTCAGCGCGAAAGTGTTGGTGTTATTGCCACGATCGTAAATAAAGTCGGCTGCGACCGCCCCGTTCCAGGTGAATTGATGAGTTCCCAGCCAGCGGTTTATCGCTGACCCGAACTGTTCGTCACTGGAACTTGCTGCGATCTGTTTCTGGAGATCTTGAATTTGCGCAGTATTGGCCTTGAGCTGGTCGCTGGTGTGCTTAAGCGCATCTGCCTGGCGAACCAGCCCGGAATGCTGCGACTGCAGTTGCTCGAGTTGCTGCTCGAGCTGGCGAATTGCTCGCTCATCTCGTTCGACCCGCCGTTTTTCGGCTGATTCTTCATTTTTGATTTTGGCTAGCTGTTGCTGTACCGCGCCCAGGTCGGCGTCGTTGAAATCGGCGGCTGATGCGGCAGGCCCGAGAACCGGTAGGCAAGCAGACAGGATTAGGCCCGTCGCAACTCCAGTCATTCGTAAAAGCATGCCGCATCTCGTGCCGAACCCGTGCCGCGCTGCTGCTCTCTCCCGCTCCATCAGTTGACTCTTTGTCCTCCTGAAGGTGAATTTGTCGGGGTTGAGCGGAAAGGTTACGCGGCCGCCAAAAATTTGATCGCTCCCATTCGGAGCTATGGCTTGAGGTGGGTCGGTCAATTTTCAGGATTGGGGAATCTGCAACAGAAAGGCCGCTCGGTCAGCGCGCTGAAGGGCGAGGAATGCGGGTATTACGGGCGCGGCTTCATTCGGCCGGCGCTTCAGCGCGGTAACCTGGAGTTTCAACCGGACCCGGCACCCTGCGCTGTGCCGAGAACTTCTCGACGAGACTGAGAAAGGCTAGTACGCTGTTTCGAACCGGAGGATTAAAGATGCGAGCATCTGTCATTTACGGCGACCGCACTACTGTTGTGAATAGCGCCGTGATAGAAGGCGACGATCTCTGGATGTCCAACGAGGATTTGACTCGCACGACCGGGTGGGAGCTCAAGCAGCAGGGTGCTTGCCTGGGTGAACGTTGCGTGCCAATTCCGGTTGGGCGGGAGTCCGAGTTCGTGCGGCCGGGCTTGTTCAATCTTTCTGCTTTAGCGCGCCATCTCGGAGAGCCGTTCGTACACGATAAACAACATGCTTTCTGGTCATTCAGCGACGCTCCAGACCAGATTAGCAGCCGGCTCCGCTCGCTTGAGGCACCGGATTTCACCTTGCCCGACCTCGAGGGCAATCCGCACTCGCTCTCGGATTATCGGGGGAAGAAGGTCTTGTTGATGTCGTGGGCCTCCTGGTGAGGGTGCCGCTTCGATCTGCCGGTCTGGCAGAGCATCTATGAAGAACTGAAGGACCAGAACTTCACCATTATTGCCGTCGCTTTCGATGCCGGCGGGCGCGCTGCGGTAGAAAGCTGGATTCGGCCGGCCACGCCAATCGACCTTCCGCAGCCCTTGCGCGATATCATGGGCTGGAGCTCCGAGCTATGCGCCAAGGCAGCACCGGCGACCTATCCGTGTTTGATCGATGAGCGGCATATCGTCGCACAGCTCTATAACATGACCAACGTGCCAATGGCGGTCTGGATCGACGAGCGAGGCCGTATAGTACGGCCGGCTGAGCCGGCCGGAGCGACCGACGGCTTCCGCAAGATGGATCGCGCGACCTTCTCGATGCCGGCGGAATTGGCCGAGCATGGGCGCGCAACGCGAATGAGCTACGTCGAGGCAGTACGAGATTGGGTTAAGAACGGCGAGACGAGCGCGTATGCCTTATCACCCGATCAGGCGCTTGCCCGGGTCGAAGCGCCTTCATCGAACGAAGCGTTGGCGAACGCGAATTTCCGCCTTGGGCAATACCTATTGTCACGGGGCGAGAAGGCTGAAGCTCAATACTATTTCGATCTGGCGAAACAACTCTGTCCGGAGAGCTGGCACTTTGTTCGGCAAGCACTTGAGATGGTTGACGTCGGCAATGCGTCGGGACCGGAGTTTTTCGCGGCCGTAGATGCTCTGGGCAATCGCCCCTACTATGCACCGCTGGCGCTGACCGGCAGGTCTCGCTAATCGCCGGCTCTGGGAGTTGCTCATGAATGGCTAATCCTGGGTGAAATAAAGCCGCTTTACCCGTGAAGTATAGTCTTACAATGGCGACTATTTCGTTAAAATTTGCTTGGTCATGAAGAAGAGCGAGTGGCCCTCAGGATAATCTTCGAGTTGCCCGAACACACGGTAACCGAGATGCTCGTAAAGCGGACGAGCCTGAAAGCTGAAAGTGCTCAGCCAGGCGTTCGTGCACCCGCTCTCCAGCGCATATTGCTCCGCCCGCGCGAGCAACTTGGTGCCGTAGCCGCGACCGCGAAAACGCTCTCGCACTGCGAGTGTGGTGATGTACAGCCATCGTGCCCAGATTTGTCCTAGCAGACCGCCCAGAATCTCACCTTCGTTCGTCTTCACAAAAAAGGCTACCGGATGCCATTCATCGTGCCCGGTAAGGCGCACGTTGCGACGATTGATTATCTCTTCGACGAATTCCCGCTGTTTTGCGGAAGCATAGGGCTCGAAAACAATAATTGGTTCAGCCATGGCGATTTGTTCGCGGTTGGTGGTTGCGGGTCCGTTATCTCTTAATATTAGAGGAACAATCTAGCAGGAGCGGCCACCCGCACCCGCTTCGCTAACCTGCTCGTAAAGAGCAAGCACGCCTATGGAAGTTACCAGTACTCTGCATCGTGACCTGTGTCGACGCGGCAAAGCATTTGTTGAATTCAACAAACCTGAAATCGCAAACGCCTATGGTGTGATTTTTGCTCCCTGCTAAATGTCCGGGTGCATCCCAGATTGTATGAGCACAGGTTTCGGCTTCACAGGAACTAACCCGCATCCTCGCGGGCCCGAGTACTCTGAACCTTCGGGCTCTTTCGTGTGCAGCTTTTGGAGCGAATCAGGAACCATTCCTCGAGTTATGTTGAGTGAGGTAATTCCATCATGGTGGAAGCACAGGACGGAATTGAAAACATTGTCGATGAATCCGCTAATTATCCCGTCGGACCGGCCAACACGGCGAATGGCGCGTTCAAGAACGCTGTCCAGAGATACCTCAACGCGGCAGGGGTGAACATTGACCTGGCACACTTCGAACAAAGGGTTCGGGAACGCGCCTTGTTCTCTCTCGGATTGGCAGCGAGCGTAGGGTTCGTTCTGGGAGGAGGAGTGGCTACGCGGCTGGGCAGCAAGCTGCTGGAGATGTTCGCCAGCAAGGCCGTTGGTCAAAAAATCGCGAATGTCGGCTGAAGGCCTTGCGGAGCGCTGGCCGATTATGCGCACCGAGCAGAGCGCTGTGGGGTTCTTCAGAGTTGCGCTTGATTCAGAACGAGGGGTCGGTGCCCGGTTCCACCAGGAGGTGAGAATTGTGATGGAGTAGTGCAATCGGAGCTTGGCGGGGGCCAAGCGTGGTCGCCCACTCCCTGATCGATTTCGCTGATATCTCCCTGGGATGGACCCCAGCACACAATGGTTTGGATGCCGCTTAGGAGTTAAACATGGTAAGAAGAAGCGAATTTGCGCGCACGCTGGAACTGGTTTTTGCCGCGCTGGTTTTGATCACGACTGCTACGCTGGCCAGGGCCAACGCCCCTTCTATCGATCAGGTGTATCAGGCGGCTCGTACCGGTCATCTCGCTCAGGCGGAGGCGATGACGAGGGAGGTGCTTCAGGCTTATCCGGATAGCGCACGGGCACATTACGTGATGGCCCAGATTTTGGCCGCCGAAGGAAGAGCAGGGGAAGCCCGAGGTTATCTTGAAGCAGCTGAGCGCCTTAAGCCCGGCTTGCCTTTTGCCAACCCGCAATCGGTCGCAAACCTCGAGCGACGAATCAATGGGCAACCTCGCCCAGCGGCGGTCCCGAATTACAGTACCAATCATGTCCACTGGTGGTGGCTGCTGATAGGCGCCTTCTTCGTCTATGTCTTGTTTCGTGCCCTTCGATATCGCGGCCAGGCATCCAGGAGCTATGCTGACTCAGCCCCGAGCGCTGGCGGTGGAAGTTTTGGGCTGGGCGCGCCAACGGCGGGGTACGGCGGCCGCGGCATTTTAGGGTCCGTGCTGGCCGGACTTGGGTTCGGCGCCGGGGCGGCGGCTGGAGAACGCGCGATTGACCATTTTCTCGGACGTGAAAGAGAGCAGCCCTCGGATTTTGATGTCCCGCAATCATCCTCGGGCGCAGGAGATCTGGGCGGCGACGTCTTCGGTGTGCAACCTGGGGAGAGTTCTTCGGGTGGATGGGAGGACAGCGGCGATCAGAGCACGGGCGCGAACGGCAGTGGCGATTGGGACGCCTCCGGGTCCGGCGACGGCGGTTGGGATGACTCGTCTGGCGGCCAGGGAGGCACCGATGTCTAGCTGTGCGGTTTTACTGGTGGACCAGCGAAAATAAGCCAGTATCTTCGAACCATCAAGCCGCGTCGACATTCATCATTCATGGTGACAAAATTCGGCGCGGCTTTATTCGGACGGCGAGGCGGCTTTATCGGCCTGCTTTAGCATTCCGCCGAAATTCTTGTAGAGCTTTTGCAGCTTGGGCTCGATAACGAACTGGCAGTAAGGCGCAAAGGCATTATTGCCATAATACTGTTGGTGGTAATCTTCCGCTTCATAGAATTCGCCGAGCGGAGCCACTTCGGTCACGACCTTGAGCGGAAGCTGTTCGTTCAACTTCCCGATGTAGTCTTCGGCTGTGCGTTTCTGCTCGGCGGTAGTATAGAAAATTGCGGAGCGATACTCGGTGCCGACGTCCGCACCTTGCCGGTTGAGCGAGGTCGGGTCGTGCGTAGCAAAAAATACCGAGAGCAGATCGTTGTAGGAAATTTCTGCCGGATCGAACTCGACTCGAATGCTCTCGGCGTGCCCCGTCCTCCCGGTACAGACCTGCTCATACCTGGGATTGGGCACGACACCCCCTGTATATCCTGGCATTACCGAAGTAACCCCCTTCAGCCGCTCAAAAACCGCTTCGGTGCACCAGAAACATCCTCCAGCAAAAACAGCGATCTCAGTATGGCGCTCCATACCGGCCACAATATGCCGTAATTCGGCCGAATGTCCACCGCTCCCGGGGGTCAAAGCAGGTGAGGCGGGAAAGGCGGAAACGAGGCGCGCCTCACTAACTCTTAGTAAAACCATCCATTGTCGGCAGAGGGGCCGAACAATGCCCCGACGAAACGTTCCAATTCAAAATTAAACTTGACGATCACATGGTCCGAACCCCGTGTCAGCCCAAAACCGGGGCCCAGGTTGTACTCGGCGCCGTACGGCAGATGGCCCCATATAACAGGAAAAACGTAGTGTTGCTGGCGATCGAGCGGATCACTGTCGTCGAGCAGTCCGATCCCGCCGTAGAACTCGATCCCCGGGGATAAATAGGGCTTCCATGCGTAATCCAACGCGCTGCGATAGCCGAACTCGAAGCCTTGATTATGGCCGGCGCCGATCAGCGATTTCTCAAAAACAGGGTTGGCAATTATGGAGAACCGGCCCATATCCTTTTCCAGGATCGGGCGCAACTCAAGTTCCAGGTCCGAGTCGTCGAACTGCGGAGTCTTGTGCCATTCGAGTTCCGCGTACCATCCCAAGTCAACAGGCAACTCTCCTTCATCGCGAAGTCTGCCACGCACCCGGTACTTCGACCCCGCGTACCAAAATTCGTTGCCGCTCGGATGGGCCAGCTCAAGATAGAAAGCCGATTCAAGCCGGTCGGTAAGGCCGTAGGTGAACTCGAACTGGTTGTACCACATTGCCTGGCTCTTGAATGTTCCTGACGCGGTGCCATCACCCCCAGCGCTGTGGCCATTTGCCACGACGGCGTTATTGGTTTCGATTTCCAGGGTACCTCGAGAGGATGTCGCGTAGGGGTAAACTTCGAATTCCCAAGGGTCGATCTGAGCCCGCGCCCTCGTGGCCGCCGTTATCAGGACGAACGAGGCGACAAGCAGCGGTCTAAGGGGGATGGGGTAGGGGGCGGCCATTTTGATAATGAATCTCATTATCGATGACCGTGCGCCCTGTCAAGCAAAACCCTCGCGCCGAGCTCCATCGGCCCTACCGGTTTTCTCACCGTTGATGCAAACTTCACTCTCCGGCGCAGCCATGTATCGAATAGTTGTTCGATTGGAGGAAGTAACATGATGGCGAGCCTCCGTGAAATGATCGATGGCAATTCTTTGGTCGAGGCGCCCGTGGTGTTCAATCCATTGAGTGCCAAGCTCGCCGAGGCAGCGGGTTTTCCGGCTCTTTATCTCGGCGGCGGCAGTCTCGGGTATATGCAATGTGTCACGGAAGCCAATTTGACTGTCACCGAGATGGTCCGGATCGGCATTGATATCCGCACGGTGTGCCGGCGGCCGCTGATCCTCGACGGAGCTTGTGGCTTCGGCGATCCAATGCATCTCCATCGGACTGTCAACATGGTGGAGGCTGCCGGCTTTGCGGCCATCGAGATAGAAGATCAAATCCTGCCGAAACGCGCGCATCATCATATCGGTATCGAGCACATGATTCCGGGCGAGTTGATGGCAGCCAAAGTCCGCGAAGCAGTACGCGCCAGGCGCGATCCGAACTTTCTGATAATCGGGCGCACGAACGCGCTACGTTCCTCGACGATGGACGATGCGCTGCGGCGGGCCGATCTCTATCGCCGTGCTGGCGCTGACATGTTGTTCGTCACGGCTCAGAGCGCTGAGCATTTCCGTGCCATCGGCGAAAGGCTTGCACCGCCTCTCGTCACGCTGACCACTGATGGCCAGTTGAAAAGAATGGGACTGAGCAAAGCCGACCTGTCCGGATTGGGCTTTCGGCTATTAGTTGATCCCGTCACACCGGTGTTGGTTTTCCACCAGATGCTTCGCCGCTGTTACAAAGCAATTGCGGACGGTACTTCCGCGGCGTTGTTTGGCGCTGGCGGCGTGAGAGCGGAGCTGGACGGGCTTCATCAGACGATTGGACTCGATCAAATGCTGGACATAGAGCGGCAAACGGTTGAACGGTGACTGGAGCGCCAACGGATTACGCGTACCCGGTCGCGAACGAAGATGCTCTACTTTTCGTAAATAGTTGTGCCATGAACGTTTATGACTTCATCGTCGTCGGTGGCGGAATTGCCGGTGCGTCAGCAGGATTTGCATTGGCCGAGTTTGGCACGGTGCTCCTGCTCGAACGCGAGTCGCAGTTCGGTTATCACTCAACCGGCCGCTCGGCTGCGGTTTTTTTGAAGAGTCACGGCCCAGACGTAATACGGGCGCTGGCGAGCGCCAGTAAATCTTTCTTCCTCGACCCGCCGGCAGGTTTCGGCGAAAGCCCACTACTGAAGCCGCGCGGGTTGCTTCTGATTGGCGGACGAGACGATTGCGCCATGCTTGATCGCGCCGCCGAAGAATGCGGGCGATATGTCGACGAAGTCCGGCGGTTGAGCGCTGGCGAGGCAAGGTCAATGGTTCCAGCATTGCGCGAGACCTATCTCGGCGGCGCTATGTATGATCCTGAGGCGATGGACATCGATGTCCATTCGCTTCATCAGGGCTTTTTGCGCGGCATACGGGCGCGTGGCGGCAAAACCCTCTCAGAGGCAGAGGTCGGCAGGGTCGAGCGCGTGCGCGGGCGCTGGAAGGTGGGGACGCCGGCTGCCGATTTCGAAGCCCCTGTACTGGTCAACGCCGCCGGCGCGTGGTGCGACAGGGTAGCAGAGCTTGCCGGTGTCGCACCCATCGGACTGGTTCCAAAACGGCGGACCGCATTTATCTTCCAGCCACCGTCAGGCATATCGATACGCGATTGGCCGGTGGTGCACGATCTCCACGAAACCTTCTACTTCAAGCCCGATGCAGGCAGGATTCTCGCGTCACCGGCTGACGAAACGCCGATAGAACCGTGTGATGTTCATCCTGAAGACCTCGACATAGCGGGTGCTATTGAACGTATTCAACAATACGCGTCGTTACCGGTCAGGCATATTGATCGTAAATGGGCGGGCCTGCGTTCGTTCGTCATCGACGGTTGCCCGGTCGTCGGTTTCCACCCGCAGATCGAAGGCTTCTTTTGGATCGCGGGCCAGGGCGGCTACGGTATCGAAACGTCGCCAGCGATGGGCCGGCTGAGCGCTGCCCTAGCCACAAACCGGGAGGTGCCGCGCGAGCTGGCTGATTCTGGAGTGGTCGCTGAACAGTTGTCGCCAGTGCGTCCGGCACTGGCCCAGCGAAACACTCGATAGCAACGCTGCTGATAGCAGGCCCGGCGCAATTCGTGGTATGCGTCGAGTCGGGCGGTTCGTCTATTCGGATGCTCGCAAAAAGGAGGTAGAGTCAGATGGCAACCAAGGATTTCGAGGTTCAGCAGCTCCTCAAAGCCTATCGCAAGGGTTTAATCTCGGATGAGCTTTTCGAGAAGCAGATGATGGAACTCGCCGATGGCAGTGCGGCCAATGGCGGACTGGGAGTTGAAAACGTGTTCGCGCATCGTGGCGGTGCTGATAAACCTGCAGCTCGCAACCTGGGCAAAACGCCGCAGAGCGAGTCGATGGTGTTTACGATACCGGCTAACTTCAGCAACGACCACGAAAACAGCCATCGCGGCGACCAGATAATCTACGTGATCGACGGCCGCGCGACCGCGCGGGTCTCCGGCAAAGAGCAGGAAATCAAGGCGGGCGATGTAGTAACAATTCCGGCCGGCGCAATGCACACCTTGCGGACGGGCAGCGAGCCGCTGTTCGGCCTGACGATCTTTGCACCTCCCGAACGCTGAACCGGCGTACAAAGGCCTGCCCTTGATCGGGCAGGCCTGCTCCGTCGCCGCCAGTTTTAGGGTTCGCGGACTCGTGCTCACCGGTTGACATGGAAATCCCACATCAAGGCGCGGCTGAGGTCGTTAAATGGAATGGTTAGCGTAAGCACCGCCCCCCATAGGGGCATAAACTCCTCGATCGGTAGGTGAAAGTGAGGCGCCGGGTCGTTGCCGCTACTGATTGTCGGTGATGCCTGCGGTGTTGCCGACACCGGCGCAAAGACCGCCATCGACCACGAGCGCATGCCCAGTGACGAACGATGCGTCGTCGGAGGCCAGGAAGAGCACGCATTTCGCGATCTCGACCGGCCGCGCCATTCGGCCGAGTGGATGGAAGCGATGCATAGTTTCGCGAATGGCTTCGGTATGGCCGAACGCGCGGGCGACCAATGGTGTGTCGACGATTCCGGGACATACACAGTTCACCCGTATGCCTGCCGGCGCGAGTTCAAGGGCTGCGTTGCGGGTCAGCCCGATGACGCCGTGTTTGGCTGCGTTGTAGGCCGATAATCCCACGCTGCCGCGAATGCCCGCGACCGACGCGGTATTCACGATCGCTCCGCCTTTTTGCGCGACCATCACCCTGCCGGCGTAACGAAGTCCCCAGAACACCCCGTCAAGATCTACTCGAATCGTTTTCGCGTAAAGTTCGTCGGAATGTTCCAGCAGCGGCGACGTCAGGCCGATACCGGCATTGTTGTACATTATGTCGAGCCGGCCGAATTTATCGACCGCGGTGCGCACCAGCCGCTCGACCTGTTTAGGATCGCCTACATCGGTCGCCACGAACGTGCCGCCAATCGATCTGGCGACCTCGTCGCCCGCGCTGTCTGGCAGATCACCCACGATGACTTTGGCGCCTTCCTGCGCAAATACCTCTACGGTCGCCTTCCCGATACCCGACCCGCCGCCAGTCACGATGGCTACCCGATCAGCGATTCTTCCCTGCGCCATTATTCCCGGACCTCACATTGAGCTATTTGAGAGATTGCCTTATCTCACGGCCAATCAGGGAAGTAAACTGATAGTTCGGGTGATAGATATTGAGGGTTCGAGCCACACGGCAGGAGATTATTTATGTTGACGGTACGCAGAGCAGAGGAACGGGGACACGCTGATTATGGTTGGCTAAGTACGTTTCATACTTTTTCGTTTGCCGACTATTACGACCCTAGATTTGTAGGGTTTGGCGCGCTGCGCGTTATTAATGACGATACGGTCGCACCGGGAAGGGGATTTCCAGCGCATAGTCATCGCGATATGGAAATAATCTCCTACGTCCTCTCTGGTGCGCTGGAACATAAAGACAGCATGGGTAATGGTTCGGTAATCAGAGCCGGCGAAGTGCAACGCATGAGTGCCGGGACCGGCGTCACGCACAGTGAATACAACGCCTCGATCAAGGAGCCGGTGCATTTCCTCCAAATCTGGTTGATACCAGCACGGACAAATCTCCCTCCCGCATATGAGCAAATATTCTTTAGTGATGAGGAAAAGCGGGCGCGTCTGCGACTTATCGCTTCTTCCGACGGGGCCGAGGGTTCCGTCCACATCCAGCAGGACGCATGCGTTTTTGCTGCCCTGCTGGATTCGGGACAGACGCTGACCCATGCAACAGCGTCCGGGCACAAGGCCTGGCTACACGTAGCCCGCGGCGATGCCAACCTGAACGGCACACTATTAAAGGCCGGTGACGGGGCAGCGATCGAGAATGAAGCTTTGATATCGATCGGCTCCGATTCGGGAGGCGAGGTTCTGCTATTTGACCTCGCAGGCTAACCCTATTGGCAGTCGATTTTCGATTAATGGATGCGGCTTGTCGAATACACGGTCGGCTGCGTGGAATGGCTAGCCTGATGACATGATAGGGGAAGACCCATGACGGAGCGTACCGATGCTGCTGATGCACTGCCCAGCCCCTCCGGCGATCTGCTCGCCAAGTTGGAAGAGGTGTACAAAGACATTCACGCCCATCCCGAATTATCGATGCAGGAGCACCGCACAGCAGGCATTGTTTCAGCTTGGCTACGGGAACAGGGGTTTAGGATAACCGAGGGGGTTGGTGGCACCGGCGTAGTGGGATTGCTGCACAACGGAAACGGCGCGACGGTTCTAATGCGCGCCGACATGGATGCGCTTCCGGTTCGCGAGAGCACTGGCCTGCCCTATGCCAGCAGGGCGAGCGGTACCGACCGCTTCGGCCAGGCCACCTCGATCGCGCATTCCTGCGGGCACGACATGCACGTTACCTGGCTGATGGGCGCGACGCGGGTGTTGGCCGAGAATCGCGACAAGTGGACCGGTACGGTAATGGCCGTGTTCCAGCCCGGAGAGGAAGTAGGCCAGGGCGCCCGCGCCATGATCGCAGATGGGATGGTCACGCGCTTTCCAAAACCGGATGTAACGCTCGGCCAGCACGTGGTGCCGCTCCGTGCCGGAGAGATTGGTTGGCGTAGTGGCATCATGCTTTCGGCGGGGGATAGCTGGGAGGTGACGCTCTTCGGCCGCGGGGCACATGGTTCGATGCCGCAAAGAAGCGTTGATCCCATTGTGATGGCGGCCTCCGCTGTGTTGCGCCTGCAGACGGTCGTGTCACGCGAGGTCGCGATGACGGACAGTGCCGTAGTCACAGTTGGCACTCTTCGCGCCGGAATGAACGAGAACGTAATCCCGGATCAAGCTCTGCTCCGGCTCAACGTTCGCACCTTCAAAGATAACGTGCGCACGCGCGTACTGGCCGCAATCAAGCGCATACTCGAAGCGGAAGCGGCCGCCTCGGGTGCGCCGAAACCGCCTGACTACTCAGTGATAAGTGAATTCCCGCTGACACGGAACAACGAGGCCGCCACCCAGAAGGTCGTGGCGGCGCTGAAGCGCCATTTTGGCGAGGACAAAGTGCGCGAGATAGAGCCTGTGACAGCCAGCGAAGATTTCGGTCTGTTCGGCACTGCCTGGAATGTGCCGTCGGTGTTTTGGGTAATCGGCGGCATCGACCCGGACAGATACAATGTGGCAGAGCGGGCTGGAAAACTCGACGAGATTCCCGCAAACCATGCGCCTGATTTCGCACCGGTAATCAATCCCACACTGCGTGCAGGAATTGAGGCTATGCTCGCCGCGGCAGGTGCATGGCTGATCGATGGGTATGCAGCCGCCTAGGAAACTTCTACAAGTTGATTCGTCTAGCTACAACTACTAGATGCAAGCCTTGCTGCTGGCGTAGGTGTTCCTGCCGATTATGAGCGACGGCCGGCTCACCGTGCGCAACCAGGGGTGATTTCCATGAGCGCCTCGACTAAATGCGGCGTTCGCAAGTGCGCTGAGCTTCCCTAACATTTGCGAGCATGCATGCTGCTATCCCACAAGTCTTGATCTCCAGTCTAGATGGAGCAGGTACATTTGTATTTGCGCTCAGCGGTGCAGTGCTCGCAGTCCAAAAGCGGTTCGATATATTCGGGGTCTTGTTTCTGTCCTGGGTCGTGGGAGTGGCCGGTGGAATCACGCGCGACGTCTTAATCGGCGCGGTGCCCCCAGCGACCATCGCCAATTGGCACGATTTCGCCATCACAATAATCGGCGGTTTAGTGGTTTTCTTTGCTTATCCAGCAGAGCAATTGGTGAGCCATTCCGTGCTGGTGCTGGACGCGCTCGGACTTGGCCTGTTCGCCGTCACCGGTGCGGAGAAAGCGATCAGCTACGGGATAAATCCGGTTATAGCAGCGGTGCTTGGCATGATTTCCGGAATTGGCGGAGGGATGACACGAGATGTCCTCGCCGGCCAGATCCCGTTTGTGCTGCACGAGGATCTCTACGCCATAGCGGCACTGGCTGCCGGAGTGATCGTTTCGGTCGGAGAAGCACTGGGACTGCCTCCGCTCTTGCCGATGCTGTTTGGTGCAGCGGTATGCATCCTTCTGCGGGTGATGGCGATTTTCTTCGGCTGGCGGGCGCCGCATGCCCGCTGGCACGGAAGTCCGGACGGGGAGACTGACCTATGACGAAGGTCATGCTGCTCTGCGGCAACTGGTCAAACCGTCGCGAAATGGAACCAGTATAGGTAGTCGGTAAACTCGGGGCTGTCTGGCTTGACCACGAGGGCGCCCGCGCCGTACTTGGCGATTGTATCTTGCATAATTGCACCGAACTCGCCAAGAACGAGATCGCCGCAGTAATCACTGGCGCGGTTTCGAGCGAAGGCAGCGTTTTGTATTCCGCTGGTGCGACGCGTGTAAGCGGATTGCGTGCGTAGCACTTCAGCTGATATCCAATCTCCAGTTCTTCGCATTAACACACTATAATAGTAGATCCCTGCACGCTGACAATCAGATACTAAAGCTGAAGTGCTGTCCTGTGACTCACTCCGTCAGTCCCACCACTTTGTTCAAGCGCTCCCGTGATTTTGATCCGAAGAGCTTAGTCGTTTTCATCTGGTCGGTCCCGCTAGCGCAACTCGAAGCCTTCGTAGCCCCTCGCGGCAACGTCGGCAAAGATCTGCCGATACAGCGGTACGCCGCCCGCAAATAAGAGGAAGCGGCCGCGCACGTTCTTGGGATTGGTACTGCCGAAAAACCAGGAATCTTGCATGTCATTGATGAGCATCCCCTTGGCGGATTCATAACAGCGCCTGGTCCACGCGTCTTCGGCCTCGACAGTTGTGGTCATGGTCTCGAATCCATGCTCACGCATGTAACGAATACAATCAATTATCCATTCGACATTGGTCTCAGCACACCGCGTGATATTGCAGAACACGGCTGGATTATGAGGTCCCATGATAGCCCAGAGGTTGGGGAATCCCGAAAATTGAACGCCGAGGTTGGTTCGTGGTCCGTCGGACCAATGCTCTTGGAGTGAGCGCCCGTTTTGGCCCCGGATGTCCATACGAAGCAGCTCGCCAGTGACGCTATGAAACCCTGTGGCATAGATAATCACATCGAGTTCATGCAACCCGTTGGCGGTCTCGATCCCGGACCCGGTGATTTTCGTAATCGGCGCTTCGCGTAGATCAATTAGTCTGACGTTATCGCGGTTGAAGGCCTCATAGTAATTCTTCTCGCCTGGGCACCGCTTGGTGCCGAAGGTGTGTTTCGGGATCAGTTTTTCGGCCACCGCAGGGTCGGTGACGCGCTCGCGGATCTTGTTCGCGAGAAAGTCGGCGACCTCATCAGCAGCTTCCTGAGACATAAAGGAATCACTGTAATTCCCAAGCCATAGCGCAAAGCCGCCGCGTTCGTACAACTCCTGATAGCGGGCCAGGCGCTGTTCTTTCGGCACGTCCATAGCGGCGCGTGGGTCCGGCTCGTGAATGAAGCCAGCCCAGGTACGCTTGCACAAGGCAAAAATCTCGCGCGCTTGTTGTTTTAATTTCCGTTGTTCCTCCACAGTAATTGGGCGGTTACGCAGAGGCGTACACCAATTGGCGGTCCGCTGAAAAACGGTCAGCTCCCCACATTCTGGGGCAATACTCTGAATGATCTGCACCCCAGTCGGGCCCGTGCCGATGATGCCGACGCGCTTGCCTCTGAAGTCAACCGGTTCCTTCGGCCACCGGGCGCTGTGCAGCGATAAGCCGGTGAAGTCTTCAACTCCTTCATACTCTGGAAACTGGTGTGCCGAGAGCAGGCCGGTGGCGCAGATCACGTAGCGCGCCCGGGCGCGCAAACCGTTGTGCGTCTCAATCTCCCACTGCTTGTTTGCTTCGTCGTATATGACAGTCGCAACGCGAGCATTGCACTCGATGTCGCGTTTGAGATCGAATTTGTCGGCGACAAAGTGCAGATACCGCTCGACTTCCGGCTGGCCGGAGAAATGCTCGCTCCACTCCCATTCGTCAATCAACGCCTGGGAGAATGAGTATTGGTAGGAATAGCTCTCAGAGTCGAAACGGGCACCGGGGTAGCGATTCCAGTACCACGTACCCCCAATATTGGTCCCGGCCTCGAACACCCGTGCCGAAAGGCCAAGCTCACGGAGTTTATACAGCGTATACAAGCCAGATACGCCAGCCCCGATGACGATAGCATCATACTCTTGGGTCACGATAATCATCCTCCCTGTTGACCGATCAACTTACCTTCCCGACGGTAACTCTCCCGGCGCGCCATACGATCTTCTGAGGTCACAGTGTCTAATTGCAGGTATACAAAACGGTTGCGAAGAACCTGCGCTTGCCCTTTTCGAAGGGTTGCAGCAGGGTAGGCCATAAAAAGGTAAATAGACTTCATCCATCCGCTGATCGCTTGGAACCTTTCCGGGATTCACCGGGTTTTTCCTGAGCGGGTTGAATCAGGCGGAAGCGCGTTCGGGTCCGCCACTGATTAAAGGCGCCCGTCAGGTGGCGAAAGTAGAGAATCGCTGCATCGATTACCTCGGGCGGCGCATCTTCAATGAGGCTGGCCAATACCTGAGTAGCCTTCGTCGCGACGGCGTCCAGAAACGCTTTGCCCTTGGGCGTCAGCGACACCAGTTTTTCGCGCCCTGACCTCGGATCTTCGCGGATTTGGATAAGCTGTAGCGGCGGCCGCATCATCGCGCGGAGCGCGCGCGAGACCGCCGCGCTGGTGATTTCGAACCAGCGCCGCAGGTTTGCTTCGATGTCCTTGCGGCGCATCCGGCAGCCATCTTCACCCTGGGATCGGATAAGCCATAAGCTTGCGGCCTGCGGACGCGAGAGCTGGTCAGCCCGCACCACGTCTTCAAGCGCGATCCCGATTTCGTAATGGACCGGATAAAAGAACTCCATCAACTCGCCCGCGGCCCTCCGGTTTGCTGGCAGCAGGGGGCCTTTGGCCTGATTCGCGGTCTTTTTCACCATGGACGTTTTTCGGCAACCGTCCGTGTAACACTCGTGGAATTATTGATCATTGTCAATAGTAACGTTCCAGCAATTATACCGACAATTTAATAGTTGATTCGTGTAAATGAGGCGACAAGGTTGGATGGAGCGACTGTCACGACCCGTGCCGGACGCCCTGTGGAGGAAGGCGCCGTGAGCTGCTGATCAGGATCTAAGCCGCCGCGTCGAGTCCGGTCACCGCTGCCGATCTCGCCGCAACCGTTAGCAGTCTCGAAGCGGGCAGTGCCGAATTATGCCGATTGGTTCAGCAATTACAGATGGGTAAACGTAATCTCGCGACTGAGAACGAACCTGTCGCTCCTCTATCGCGCCGTCTCGCTGAGGAGCGGCTTCACGCTCTAGCTCGAGAGCTTTTTTGCTCAAGCCCTCTGGCGTGCTCGCGTTTTCGCCGCCTCACGCCCGCGCGTAGCGGTAAACGCGGAGTCGTCTCCCAGGTGAAAGAAAAAGCGGCCATGCAATTCGTCGTTGGCGTCCAACCTCGCCCAGCCACGACCGCAGCCTTTATCCATCTCCTCGGATCCGTACCACGAAAACTCCACGATTGGGCTGCCGTCGCGTTCGCCAAACCGGCAATCCATTTCGCCTTGAACCGCCATGAACTGGAATTCTCCCGTCCCATTGCGATTGAACCGGATGTGAGCAGGACCAACCAAATCGAGATCGTCGCGCGCCCACAGCTCCATCTCAACGATGCGCCACGAGCCTAAAAACGGTTGCTTCATCGCTGGCGTCCGTCGTCTGGTTCCAATTGTTTATCCTTGTTCAACGATGTGATTCTGGGGCGGCCGATGTTTTTGGTTATCGGCGTAATCCGCAATCGGCTGAGAGAGACGTCGAACATCAATTCCTGGCGAGGGTTCTTTCTTGGAAGCGGTTTATTTTTGCTGCCGCGCATGTTCAGCGCAGCGGCTGTAACCGCGGCGTGATTCAAGCCGTGGGCGACGCCAATATTGATGGCGAAACTTACTATCTCGGAGGTTCTTCGGTGACGCGCTGCTAAACATGTGCGAGTAGGAAAAAGCCACCCAACAGGATTGAGTCCTATCAACATCAAGAACTCGGCCCCGGGCATTTCGTCCCCATGGCGTGCGCAGCGATCAGGCGGTCCGTTGACCCCGACTCATCGCCATGAATCTCAACAGGGGTTCAGCTGCGGACCTGTCCCAATAATCGCGCCAGGCCTTGATTTTACCATCGGCGATCTCAAACACTCCGACCACCGGCAGATCAAATGGCTCGACAGCGTTGGTCTTGTTCCTGAAGTGCTCAACTCGCTCCGCTATGACGGTGTCCGCGTCGCCAACGATAGAGACGACTTCAAGCCCAATGTCCCAATCCTTTTGCATCGCACTTAGCTTAGCGTGCGCCGCCTGCGGGCCAACCGCTTGCGCACGAGGAAAGGGCACGTCGTAATAGATGCAGTTTGGTGCCAGCAGTTCCGCGAATTCCGTTTCTGACAGCCACGCCCAGCGCTCGCACAGCTTACGCACGGGCTCGATATTCGCCGAAGTCTTCATCCGTTTATTCTCCCTCTAATCATAATATCGGCGCAGCTTCACAACAGGCCGGAGCCGACGGCGCGTTACCGGCTTGACAAGCAACTTAGCCCGATAGCCGTAAGATGCCAATTCTCACACTGGATGCCAGCCAAGTGAACCCGCGGGACGCCTTGGAGATCCGTGTGACAGCGCGCGTTAGAAAATTTCGTACCGGATTTCAGCCGTTTCGATCTGGCTCAACGGACGGATAGAATAGCCCATTGGCGCTCATATGACGCGGATCATGTGCCGCTCGAATGATCGGACCCAGCAGCAGGTTCGCGCCAGTATATTCTGAGCAACGAAAATCTTGTACGCCTGTGGGCCGGTGCAACTGCGGTATGTGTGGCCGTCCGGGCTGGACTGATGGCTTGCCTCACCAAATTGGAATTGCAGAAACGATTCGGGGGCTGGAAAGGCGAACCTTTTTCACATGTCAGCGTGGCGCAGCTCTTTGTGTACCGCAATTCCGGGCAACAGACGTGACAAAAAGAGAAACGGGATATTTGACTCCGGTAACGTTGCAGAGGTGAATGCGATGGCGATTGTACCAGAGAGTGCTCCACTGTCACTCACCAGGTCAGTACCTGAGTTCGATGCTGTCGTGATCGGTGCGGGATTCTCAGGAATGTACATGCTCCACCGGTTGCGCGACATGCTCGGACTCTCGGTTCGTGTCTACGAGGATGGCGACGACGTAGGTGGAACATGGTATTGGAACCGTTATCCGGGTGCGCGTTGCGATTCCGAGAGTTACATCTACTGTTACACCTTTGACCGGCAGCTACTGCAGGAATGGCAATGGAGCGAGCGCTATCCGGAGCAACCGGAAATCCTTCGCTACCTGAATCACGTTGCGGATAGATTCGACTTGCGGCGCGATATCCAATTCAGCACGCGTGTAACGGCAGCCGCTTTTGATGAAGAGACCAACCGCTGGCAGGTGCGAACGTCACTTGGCGAGGTGGTCTCGGCGCGTTATCTGATCGCGGCCGTCGGCACCTTGTCAAAGGCCAACCTGCCCAAATTCAGAGGTCTTGAGACGTTCAGGGGCAAGTGGTACCACACCAATCAATGGCCGCAGGGTGGCGTCGATTTTACGGCCAAGCGGGTCGCTGTGGTCGGCACAGGCGCAACCGCCGTGCAGGTGATTCCCGAAGTTTCGCAGCAGGCAAAACAGCTGACGGTCTTTCAGCGCACCCCCGCTTTCTGCGTGCCGGCGCGCAATGGCAAGGTTGATCCGGAGGTGGTCAAGGCGCGCAAGGCTGACTACGATGGCATCGTTGAGCGGATCCGAAACTCACAGTTCGGCCATGAGATCTATTTTATTGAAAAATCCGCGCTGGATGACTCGCCAGAGGAGCGACAACGTGAGTTCGATAAACGCTGGGACGCCGGCGGCTTCGCGTTCTGGATCGGTAACTACCAGGATATGCTCTTCAACCAGGAAGCCAACGACCTCTGCGCCGATTACCTGAAGCGCAAAATTCGCGCGACCGTGAATGATCCTGTCGTCGCGGAAAAGCTGATTCCGAAGACCTATCCATACGGTACCAAGCGCCAGCCCCTCGATACCAATTACTTCGAGACCTTTAACAAAGCCAACGTCCTGCTGGTCGATGCAGCCGATGCACCAATCGAGGAGATCACACCGAAGGGTATCCGCGCCGGGGGTGAGGAGTACGAGTTCGATATTATCATCTTTGCAACTGGTTTCGATGCGTTGACAGGTCCGCTGACCAGCATCGACTTGCGAGGCCGCGCTGGGAAGTCGCTGTCGGAAAAGTGGGCAGACGGTCCGCATACTTATTTGGGCCTAGCAGTGACCGGTTTTCCGAACCTCTTTATGATCACCGGTCCGGGCAGTCCCTCGGTGATGTCCAACATGCCGGTGTCGATCGAACAGCACGTCGAGTGGATCTCCGATTGCGTCAACTACATGCTCAAGCACAACCTCACGGTTATCGAGGCGACGCCCGCTGCCGAGGCGGAATGGACTTTCCACGTCGCCGAGGTCGCTGACGCCACGCTGATGACCCGTGCTAACTCCTGGTATATGGGAGCGAATATGCCCGGCAAGCCGCGTGTCTTCATGGCTTATTTGGGGGGAGTAGGGGTCTACCGTCAGAAATGCGACGAAGTTGCGGCGCATGGATACAAGGGTTTTGCGCTCGGCGGAACAGCTCAATCCGGCAATGGCCGCTGACTTGCCGCGCCTGACGTTCTCAGCGTCGCTTCATGGACACCGTGCGGACCTGTGTTAACCAGAAAGCTATAGCAGCAGATCGCAGTCTTCAGAGGCTAGATGGTTCAAGTGCTCCGAGGCAAGCCGTCGAGCAGCTCAAAGGCCCGTCTCAGTAATGCCTGTCATAGTATTGTTATACTATGGTGTCACTGATGACCCGTGCTCAACCTACTTAAAACTTAAAGCCCCCGAAGCGAGATACTAAACGCGGCCGTGGTGCAGGAATCGGAATTACAGCTCATTGGGCTGCTCGAAACCTTATACAATTCGCGTAATCCGACGCGCCGCTGGCTGCATTGCACCCGCCGCGATTGGCTGATCGCCAAAATTGCCGAATGCGCGCGCGAGCGGCCCGGCCGTGCCCTCGAAATCGGTTTCGGTGCTGGCGTGTATTTGAGGGCCCTGGCCGCTCATTACAACGAAGTAGTTGCCACCGACGTCAATCCGAGCCAGGTCGAATATGTCCGCGCACGAACCGCAGACCTGGCTAACCTGCGAATTGAGGTCGACGATATTACCGAATCGCATCTGCCGGCGCATGGTTTCGACCTTGTGCTGTGCAGTGAAGTGCTTGAGCACATTCCCGATACGCGTGGCGCATTTGCCGGCATACAAAGGATAATTGCTCCTGGCGGCTTTCTGCTCGCTTCAACTCCGCAGCGCTACAGCCTGATGGAACTGGCCTGCAAGCTTGCGTTCATGCCGGGTGTCATCGACCTGGTTCGGCGGGTTTATAGGGAAGCGGTGTTTGAAACCGGCCATGTCAGCCTGATGAATGAACGCCAGATGCGGCGCGCGCTCGAATCGGCCGGGTTCCACATTCGCCAGCAATTCAAATCCGGCCTATACCTGCCGCTGGTGGCAGAATTTGGCGGAATGATGGGAATGCACTTGGAGCGATGGCTCGAGGAACGGTTGCGCGATGGTCCACTAAGCTGGACCCTGTGGACACAATATTACGTGGCGCAAGCCGAGCGCTCGCTCTGAATACGTCATTAATAACTCCGCCTGACCAGCAGCCGTGGACCGATGCTGTCATTCGGAGTTGCTTCTAACTCGGTGACGAAGCATCCTCGGCGCGTAAGCGGAATCGCATTCAGATCCTGTTCGCGAATTATGATGTACGGTTCGCCCTGGCCCGCAGCGGTGCAGGAAATTCGAGAAACCGGTTCCAGCGGCCGTGGGGAATAAAAATTCAACTCGCAATCGCCCAGGCCGAAATGGCCGATGCGCTCGTTGGCGGGCACTATTTTCGCCGCCTGGCGTGCGAAGCCTTTCAGCGTTTCGCCCCGCGCCAATGCGGGATTCATCACCCCAAACCAGAACCAGCCTGCCACCGCCGCTACCACCAGTATTCCTGACATTTCAAAGATCGGTTCCATTTTCCACCATCCACCAAGCCCAAGGCTGCATCCGACCAGCGAGAGACTCGCCCAAACCAGCAGTGCGGGATTGACGCCTTGCCTGACCAGCAGTTCGAGAAAACGCCGATCGGTTGGATGCAACCGCAGTCCCGATATCACCGGCCCGTTGTAAACGATCACTAGTATCGCGGCGATCACCAGTATCAGCACACTTAGTGCAACAAGCACGGTAGCGGCGGAGAAAAGCTGGTTCACCCACTTGCTGGCGCCGAATTCTCCCTGCACTTCGGCCATTGTCCAGCCAATGAAAACTGCGAGCGGAGGAAACGCCGGCAAGATGTAAACGAGGCACTTGCCATGCGAGGCCGAAAAGAAAAAGAACAGCGCGGCGAACCAGCAAAGCGCGTATGCCAGCGGCTCGGGCAGACGCCGCTCTCGTGACGGCCATGCGGCTACCGCAAACGCCGGCAGATACAGGCTCCAGGGCAAAAAGCCCCGCGCAATATGCGGCGCAAAGTACCAGAAGGGATGAGCGCAATAAGCCGCGCCACCGGCCGCCGCCGGCATGAAGCGGTCCCAGAGATTCATTCGCAGCTGCCATTGCAGGAACGGGTGCCCGCCGAGCCTATAAGCGGCCATAAACCAGGCTAGTCCAGTCGCCAATCCCGTCGTGAATGCCGCGATCAAACCCGGATTTAAGAGGTCGCCTGGCCGGCGTCGTATGAACAGGAACAGCAGTACAACCAGCCCCGGTAGGATGATTCCGATTATTCCCTTGCTCAAGGCACCGAGCCCGATCGCGCCGGCAGCGACGAAATACCAGGATCGGCGCCGGTTGACGGGTTCGCGCGCCACTATCGCGCGTTCGAGGCTTACTACCGCGGCAGTGACGAACAGTGCCAGCATCGAATCCATCCGCGGTTGCCGCGCTGCATCGAGAAAGAAATGGCACAGCAGCAGGCTGGCCGCCGACCACCATCCCGCATGCAAGCCGAGTGTCCGGCCGCTCCAGACGAACACAATCGCGCAGGTCAAGGCCGCAGCGAGGAGCGAGGGCAGGCGAAACGCGAGTTCGTTCCATCCGAGCGCCTTGACGCATAGTGCAGCTATCCACCAGTAGAGCGGCGGTACGTGAACGATCGGCCCGGGCAGAAAGCGTGGCAGGATTACATTGCCGCCGAGTACATCGCGCACCGCCCCCGACTCGCATGTGCCGAGCTCCTTGGTAAACGGGGCCCATGGGCCAAGGGTAAGCAGAAAACCGGTCGCAATCAGGAATACCCCTGCGCCTTGAATTAGCAGACCTTGCCTCTCGCAAGATTTCGGGTCACCAGCCGCCACAAGACAATCGATTCATTAAGTGTGGGCAAGCGCTATGAGCGAGACACCCAGCGGTGGACGAAACCGCTCGAGCACGAGCCGCTCGGAACGAAAAACGTGGAGCAAGAGCGTGTTCAGCAGCCGCGACGGCATTCTGAGATCGTGCGTGCCATTATTGGGGCGGACCGCTGCAGGCAGTCGCTGCAATAAGCGGACGGCCGCTATCGCGGGGAATAGCAGAAAGTTGTAGTAGCCGAGGTAATCTATTGTGAAACCAGTATCGTCGAGCAAGCGGCGTAGTTCGTGCGCTTGATAACGGCGGCGATGGTGATGCGTAGCATCATGTTCGCTCCACAACCATTTCAGGGCCGGCACCGTGATCAGCAAACCGCCCCCGGGTCTTAAAATGGCACGCACTGCAGTTAATGATCCGCGCTCGTCGTCGAGATGTTCCAATACGTCGGTCATCACAACCAGATCAAAGCGCCGGCGCGTGAATGGAAATTGGCGGGGCAGGGACCCCCGCGCGAGCTTCGCCAACCGTCGCGAAGCGGCAAACCTGAGCGCACTTTCGTCTTCGTCCATGGCAAAGAGCTGACCACGCCTGGCAAGCATCGGAAAGTTTCCGCCCGTACCACATCCGAGTTCAAGAATCAGAGGATCGGATCGCAATTTAAGCCGCGTCAACATTTGTTCGCAGATGGCTCTCCTTCCCGCGAACCACCAATGAGTGTCCTCGACCGCAGCAAGCAGAGGGTAAAGCGCTGCGTCCATCGCAAGCGAGACTATCCACGCGCCCCGGCAGCCGCGGGCGGCTCCGGTTTTTGGTTAACTTCACGGCCTTCCGGCTGCCTACCCGAATGATCGTCGAATCCCCATCGCCCGCGCAGTAGATAAAGGGGACGTCCTTTGACCTCGTTGTACATGCGAGCTAGATACTCGCCAATGATCCCCAGTGTGATAAGTTGCACTCCGCCAAGGAACAGCACTGCCACCATTATCGAAGCATAGCCGGGGACCACGACTCCGCGGATTATAGTGAGGCCAGCTAAGAAAAGCGCATACAGGAAGGCAAACAGCGAGACTATGACACCAACGTAGCTCCAAACCTTTAGCGGGACCGAGCTGAACGAGGTGATGGCGTCGAGCGCGAAATTCCACAGCCGCCAATATGTCCATTTAGTATGGCCCGCCCGCCGCTCAGGCCGATCAAAGAGCACCGCGGTCTGCCTGAATCCGACCCATGCGAACAGCCCCTTCATGAAACGCGTGCGCTCAGGCAAACGGACCAGGATATCAACTACCCGCCGGTCGAGCAGACGGAAGTCGCCAGTGTCGGGCGGAATAGGAATATCAGTGATACGGTCGAAGATGCGATAGAAGTAACGTGCGGAGTAGCGGCGAAAGATGCTTTCGCCGGCTCGCCGAGCGCGGGTTGCATAAACCACGTCGAACCCCTCACGCCACTTCGCCACCATCTGGGGGATTAACTCCGGGGGATCCTGTAGGTCGGCATCTATCGGCACTGCCGCGGCTCCGCTGACATTCTCGAAGCCAGCGCTCAGCGCGACGTCCTTGCCAAAATTACGTGACAAGCTCAACACTTTCAGATTGGGCAACCGCTCGCGCATTGCCAACAGCCGCTCAAGAGTACCGTCGTTGCTCCCATCGTCCACGCAAATAATTTCGGAAGCGCAGCCTAGATTGTCGAGCACCGGGATGAGCCGCGCGAAGAACTGTTCGAGACCCGCGCTTTCGTTGTGAACCGGAACGACCAACGAGAGATCGACGGGAGGCTCCGCCGAATAATCGATCGCCTCGGCCGAAGCCGAAGCGAGCCGCGGATGATTCGCCTCGAGCCTCATTATCGTATTGTGCTGCCTGCAGGGGAGCGGGCACCCTGCCGCACTTGATGCACTACCCTCACAGCATACAGGTCGTAATATCCTGCACCATACCGCGGATATCTTCTGAGCAACTCAAGACAGCGATGATGGCGTGCAATGTTGAAGAGCTCTTCGTCCTGATTCGCAACCATCAGGAAATTGCCACCCTGCGCGGCGAGCCATCCGCAGAAATCTTCGGGAGGCAACAGCGGCAATTCGACCAGTCGTGCCCCCGCGTAATAGGCAACCCGGCCATCGCGTGCGGCGACCAGGACAGGCCCCTTTTTCATCTGCGCGATATCCTCGCCCGCATATCGTACGCCTCGCATATCGTAACCGAGCGGCCACAGAGTGCGCGGGAGCAGTGCAATTGCAATCGCGGTGGGAATCACGGCGTGCACGATTTTGCGGCGACCTGGCTTGCACCATTGGGCGGCTTGTTCGGATGCTGCAATAACGCCGGCTGCTACCCATCCAAAAGTGAAAGGGAGCAGGTGAGCCATAAATCGCGTGCCTGTGTAGGAGAGTGCGAAGCCACAGAAATAGAATAAAACAATCGTGGCAAGGAACGCCTCTCCAGCTCTAATGAAAAACCCTCGCCTGCGAACCCAAATTCCTATCGCGAGCATTACTGTCAAAAGCGGCTGCAACGCCTGCGCGAAACTATAGGTCGAAACGACTACATCCTGCCCGACCTTCTGCGCATATAGCCGCGGATGCGACAATATCGTAGCAAGCGGCGAAGCGCTTGCCGACCAGCCAAATTGTCGCCATCGTTCGCCGTGCTGTGCGACGTCGCCCATTCCGTACATCATCGCGGCAGTGAATTCGCGGCCAATACTCCAATGACCGGACGTAACCCTGAGATACGCGACGTATGGCGCAGCAATTATTGCGAACACGGTGGCGAAAATGCACGCTGCGCTTAACGCCCAGCGGCGCGACACCCGATTCCACAACCATCCCGACGCCAGGAACAGGCCGCCACCTAATGGAAGAAAGCCGACTGCCTCCGTCCGGTATAAATAACCCAGACCAGCCGCGATTCCAGCCACCGCTGCGTATCGTAGCTGCCTTTCCTTCACCGCTCTAAGTAACAGCCAACATGCACCAGTAGTTAAAAACATGTAACCGGCTTCGGTCCGCACCGACGCAGAGTAAGCCGCGGTCTCAGGATGAATCGCCATCAAAATTGCGGCCCCGAGCCCGAGCTGCCGAGAGCCTAATGCCTCGCGAGTCATCAAGTAGGTGGTCGCAACCGCGGCCGTGCCTAAAATGACCGAAACCAGTTCGCCCGCCATTTCCCAATTCGTGACCCCATAGTGCATCACGGAAATAAGCGCGGGATACAGCGGAGAAAACACTGCTCCTAATGCGGCATGCCACTCAGCGGCGGAAAAGTAGTGCGCCATGCCGAGATATGCGACACCATCGCCGGAAATGCAGTAGCTTGTAAGAGCCAGATAAAGCCGAATTCCGAAGCCCACCAACATTACCGCCAACAAACAATTCGCCTCGCTGCGAAGTCCCGGCGGTAAATCCGGGCCGCTCAGACGAGCCCATATTGAGTTCACGACCGGCGTGCTACGGCTGCCGACGATCATACAAACCGGGATCGTCGGGCGCAGGTGATGCCTGTTTGAGCAGCGCCGTAAGTGTTGGCATCACTCCGGAGCAAGTCGAGCAAGTACTTCAGTGCCTCTAAGCGTTTGCTGACAGGCGAACGGAGGCGCCTACACGTGTGAGTCAGGGCGAACGGCAACGCCG
>JAMXLL010000197.1 GCA_024281015.1 Candidatus Binataceae bacterium | reverse complement strand
TTGTAAATGAGCGGCCCTTACGCACCTATCGTTGCGCCGTCGCCTCGCTGTTCAGTGCCGCGGTATTGATTCTCGCCTGCGATTGATTGGCCACTGCCACCAGCTCCATCGCCCCGGGATGCAAGTATCTGTGCGCGACCTCTTGAACCTCGCGCCTGGTTACGCCGCCAATCAGCTTCGGATAGCGATCGGCATAGTCAAGCCCGAGATGGTAAAGCTCCACCTGGAGCATGAAGCTCACGATTTGGCTTTGGCGGTCAAGGCGCAGCGGGAAGCTCCCTATCAGGTACTTCTTGGCCGATGCGAGCTCGTTGTCAGACACAGGCTGATCCTGCATTTCGCGAAGTTGCCCGATGATTAACCGGAGTGCTTCCTGCGCACTCTGGTTCTTGGTCTGCAGCACAACGGCAAATGCGCCAGGGAATTTGCCGGCGGAGAATACACTATCAATCGAGTAGGCGAGTCCTGCCTTGCTTCGCACTACTTTCATGAGGCGCGAAGAGAAGCCACCCCCGCCGAGAATATAGTTCATTACCTGGATTCTGTAGTAATCCGGATTGGCGCGGGCAATGCCACCCGCGCCGACGATCAGATTAGCTTGCGCCACATTGCGGTTGATGAGTTGCGCATGAATACCTCCCGCGAGGTTGAGCGCCGGGGGCTCGGCTTGCGGCTGAACCCTGCCGCCCAAACCGCTTAACTCCTCCTCGACAGAAGTCTTAATCGCGCCGGGCTCGACGTCGCCCACCACGGCAATGACTGCGCCGCCGGTACGATAATAGGTATGGTAGAATTTCCTTACGTCGTCTGGCGTTAGTCGGGCGACGCTGCTGGCAAAACCCTCGGCGGGATGCCCATACGGGCCGCTGCCAAAAAGCTGCCTGGCAAAGGCCACCATCGCGGTATAACCCGGCTCCTCTTCGTTCGCTTTGATACCTGCCACCTGGTCGCTGCGCTTACGTAAAATGTCGCTATCGCGCAATCCGGGATCCTCGAGTGATTGCGCGAGCAAATGCAGCGTGTCTCCTGCATATTTCTTGAGCGAGGTCATCGTTGCGAAAACGTAATCCCGGTCGGCAGAGATACTCACCGAACTGCCCATAAAGTCGACTTTCTGATTGAACGCCGCGGCACTGAGTTGTTTAGTCCCCTGCTCCAATGATGCTGCAGTGAGTTCGGCAAGCCCTTCCTTGCCCGCCGGGTCGCGGCGAGAGCCGGCGTCAAACGCGACCGAAATCGACACCATGGGCAACTGGTGTTGCTCTGATACCAGCAGTACTGCACCGCTGCTGAGGGTGGTCCGCTTGATTTCAAGCGCATGCGAGGTGGAAGCCAACACCAGGAGCACAACGGCCACAAGGGCCGAACCAGCGGCACCCGAGAGTGATTTCATCGCGGGGCCCCGGTTGAAAGAAACTGGACTGGTGTAAGCTCGGACTTGCGCACGGAGGTGCGCTCTGCGTCGAGCGGCGGCTGATAATGCACGGCGCCGATGCCACCGCCACCGGCTTCATGCGGCAGCAACCCAGTCGGAACCAATACTCCCACGGTTCGATTCTGTTTGATCACGTATTGCTTAACCACGCGCTGAACATCGGCCGCGGAAACTTGTTCGATTCCAGCCAGGTAGCGATCCACCATGTGATAGTCACCAAGCATCTGGTAAACGCCCAACAACTGGGCTTCGCGGAAGATAGAATCCTGGCCGAACACGAAGTCCGCCTCTTCCAGGTTCTTGGCCTTCTGCAATTCCGCAGGTGGAAGGGGTTGATTGGCGATGGCTGCAAGTTGATGGTCCACTTCTGCCATTACATCCTCGGCTTTGACCCCCGGCCGCACCTGCGCTGCGACCCAGAACAAGTTCGGGTCGAATGACGTGAGATCGTATTCGACCTCCACATCGACTACCATCTGCTTGTCGATTACCAGGTCCTTGTACAAGCGCGAGCTTTTGCCGTCGCCGAGTATCTCACCCGCGATCTCAAGCGCGAAGGCGTCGCGACTGTCCTTGTAATTTGGCGCGTGAAACGCCTCCGAAAAGGCCGGCAGATTTGCCGCGTGATGCAGCATCACCTCGCGTTCGCCCTGCTGCGGAGGTTCGACCTCGGTGACCGGGGGAGGTTTGGGGCCGTTAGTTATCGGGCCGAATAATTCTTCGATTTGGCTCATCACCTTTGGCCCGTCGAAATCACCCACCGCGACTACGAGCGCATTCTGGGGAGAATAGTAGGTGGCGTGATAGCTAAGGGCGTCCTGCAGCGTCAGACCCTGAATATCGTGCATCCACCCGATTACCGGCCAGTGATAGGGATGGGCAGTAAAAGCCGCAGCCTGGACCTGCTCTTCGAGCGCTTCCTGGGGACTGTCGTCGGTGCGTAGGCGCCGTTCCTCCATTACCACGGCTTTTTCCGAATCGAAGCCCTTAGGCGCAAAATTCGCCATCCGGTCGGCTTCGAGCGAAAGCGGAACCTGCAAATGGTCGCGATTGATGATTTCGAAGTAGTCAGTGTAATCGGCCGAGGTAAAGGCATTATCCTCGCCACCGTGCTCAGCGATGATGTTGGAAAATTCCTCCGGCCCATATTTTTTGGTGCCGCGAAACATCAGGTGCTCACATAGATGGGAGATACCGGTTTGGCTGAATCGCTCATTGCGCGAGCCCACATGATAGAAGACGTTGAGCGTGGCAACCGGCGCCTTATGGTTTTCAAGCACCAGCACCTGAAGCCCATTTGGCAATCGCTTGTAGCTGACGTGATCCGAAATCCCCGCCCTGGCGTTACCGCCGGATACCATGACGGCCAACACCATCGCAGCCGCGGCTATCGGTCTGGTGCGCCAGAGCAAACCTGTGGTGTTCATAATGTTCCGTCAGTTAAGTCCGGGGCCTGATCGCTAGTCAAGCAACAAAGTACCGCGGCCTCGCCATCTACACAGACCGTTGCCAAAACCGGGGGTAGAAAAGGCGCCGACGACGATCGGAGCCGGGCAGGAGCCAAGTAGCTTCGCGAAACAGAAATTGCATGTCGGCGGGGTGATTTGCAAAGATGATCCCATGGCAATTTCACCTGCGCCCGCCAACGAGCATGCACTTTTTACCTTTAAGGGCATGCTGACCAAATTCATGCGGATGCTTTTTCCACTTGAATTTCGACTCGACTCCCTGGCCAATACTGGCGCTGTCCTGCCGTTTCACTATCCGTTAATCGCGGGCGAAATGATCTACCTGCCGGAATCCGTGGCGCACTTCGGCGACGATGCGGTGGCCCGCGATTACTATATCCTAACCGCCGCGCACCTAGCAGCGCGCCATGAATTCGGGACGTTCGATTTTCGCCTCGCTGATATTCCCGGGTTCGAGGACCGCGGCGAAATGGGGGTCGAGGCACTGGACTCCTATGTCGAAGCGTTTGATGATCCGGTGTTGGCGGGTGCCCTGCTCCGCCTGTGCGAATCGGCGCGAGTCGATGCTGAACTCCCTCGCCGGTACCGTGGTCTGGAAGAGCGACTGCGGCGGATGAATGAGATGCTAGTTGAGGCGCTGCGGCCCGAAGCTCTTAGCTCGATCCTGGTCAAGAGCGCCCTGGGAGCCGGGTCGGAGAAAGGTCCGGCGGGTGGATTCAATCGCCGGGCGGCCGAATTTTTCGCGCCGCTCCGTCAGCCCGGCGCCAGTGTCACCCAAAGCGCCCTGGTAACCGGAATGATGTACCAATGGCTGCAGGCGCTTATCGCGGCGGCCCGGGCGGCGGGCGCCGCGGATGCGTTGGGCGAGCGCGCTGACCAGCTCCGCAATGACCTGATCGGCCATTTGGATCGGCCCGCCGATGATGCCGGCGACGCCCTCGGCGATGGCGCCGACCAGGACGGGGGCGAAACCGATCAGCTGGTCCAGATGGAGAGTTCCGGACGCCATTCCAAGGGCAAAGGCGGCCGGCCTCTTACACCCGAGGAATTACGGAAGCTTATCGAGCAAGGAGCTCAACTCAAGCCGTCCGAATCGAGCGGCGACGCCGAGGGGGACGGGATGTATCTCACTCAACTCAGCAACAAGGACGCGCAGGAACTCGATCAACTTCGCGATCAACTGGGAGAGCTCAGCACGATGCCTGGCGCCGGGCGCCTGATTATCGGCCGCACCCGCTCGCAAGACTCGTATTACGCGTACGACGAGTGGGACTATGTCGCCGCTGACTACCGGCGCAATTGGTGCCGGCTGCGCGAGATCCGCGTTGATGGCGAAAACGGTGACTTCTTTGAGGCGACGCTTTTGCGCTATGCCGAGTTGCTGCCACAGGTGCGCCGCAATTTCCAGCGAATCAGGCCCGCCTCCTACCGAATGGTCCGGGGACTCGAAGACGGCGACGAAATTGATTTCGAACGCACAATCGAATCACGCGTGATGCGGCGGATGGGAGAGGTCCCCGATGGCCGGGTCTACAAGGCGCGCAAAAAAGAGGCGCGCGATGTCGCCACGCTCTTTCTGCTCGATATGTCGGCGTCCACCGACGAGCCTATTCACCGTGAACCGCCGCGCTTTGGCCAGCAGGATGACGATGACGATTTGACCAATTCCTGGCAACGCCGCCCTCAACAGCCACAGCGGCCTCGCAGAATCATCGATGTGAATAAAGAAGCTTTGGTGATCATGGCACAGGCGCTGGAGGAAATCGGCGATTCATACGCGATCATGGGGTTCTCAGGCCACGGGCGCGACAACGTCGAGTTCTATGTCATCAAGGAGTTCGACCATGAGTTGACGGACGAGGTCAAAGCGCGGGTTGGAGCGGTGGAGCCCAAACGCTCGACCCGGATGGGAACCGCAATCCGCCATGTGCGTGAGAAATTCAAAGACGTCGCCTCGCGCGCCAAGCACGTAATGCTGTTGAGTGACGGATTCCCGCAGGACTTCGACTATGGCCATGACCGTCGTTCGAACGCGTACGGAATACAGGACACCATGGTGGCGCTGAAAGAATTGGAAATGGCCGGTGTGCTACCCTTTTGTATCACGGTAGACCGTACCGGCCACGATTACCTGCGCCAGATGTGTTCGTCATCGCGATATCTGGTAATTGAAGATATCACTTCGTTGCCGCATCAGTTGCCAAAGATCTACGAGCAGGTCGTCCGCTGGTAAGTTAACATTCGTCCAACCCGCACCGTCTGAAAGTGAGAAGAAAGATGGCTTACGACATATTAATCCGCAATGGCACGATCGTTGACGGTTCGGGTCTACCCCGGTACCGCGCCGACATCGCCATAGGCGACGGACGGATCGCGTGCATCGGCAAGCCACAGGATAGCGCCCGCGAAGTAATCGATGCCGATGGCCACGTGGTAGCTCCGGGCTTTATCGATGCGCACACGCATATGGATGCGCAGGTCTTTTGGGACGCGCTCGGCACCTGCTCGTGCTGGCACGGTGTAACGTCGGTGGTGATGGGAAATTGCGGGTTCTCGCTCGCTCCCTGCGAAGAGAAGGACAAATTGCTGGTCATGCGCAACCTGGAGCGTGCCGAGGATATATCGCCGGAGGCGATGGAGGCCGGCATCAGATGGTCATGGAAAACCTTTCCGGGATATCTCGATGCAGTCGACCGACTGCCCAAGGGCATCAACTACGCAGCCTACGTCGGCCATTCGGCGCTGCGCACTTTCGTGATGGGCGAACGTGCGTTCGAGGAGGCGGCTGATTCTGAAGATCTGGCCGCCATGAGAGCGGAACTGCTGTCCGCGCTCCGCGCAGGCGCCGCCGGCTTTACCACCTCGCGTTCCCGCGCTCATCAAACCCCTGACGGACGGCCGGTTGCCAGCCGCCTGGCGAATTGGGAAGAGGTGAAGCAACTGGTTGGGGTGATGGGCGACCTCCACGCCGGAGTCTTTGAAATCGCCCGCGAAGATATCGACCGTGATCCCGAGAAGATGCGCGACTATATCAGCCGCCTCAAGGCACTGGCCGTCAGCACCGGCGTGCCAACCACTTTTGGCGTGACGTATTCGCGCAAGACGCCTCATACCTGGCGCCCGATGTTCGAAATGGTGGACGATACGAACGCCGCCGGCGGCAAAATGCTGGTGCAAGGCCATAGCCGCTCAATCAGTACATTACTGTCATTCGAAACCAGGACACCTTTTGACAAGGCAGAAATCTGGCGGGACATCCGCAAGCTGCCTTTGGACGCTCAGGAAGCAGCACTACGGGATCCGGAACTGCGCGCGAAGCTGATCCAGGCAGCACATGAGCGAATCCGCTCGCGGGAAGAAACCGTTGGGGCGGAGCCGCGCCGGCCAGAGTTCGATTGGATTTTCGTGCTGGACAAACCACTGCCACCATACCGCTCCGTTGGCGAGATCGCACGTGACCAAAATAAGGATCCTGTTGAGGCGATGATTGACCTGGCTTTGGAAAAGCATCTGCGACTGTTTTTTCAGCAGCCGCTGGTCAACGAGGATCAGGATGTGGTGCTGGCGATGATGCGGCATCCCCGCTCCGTAGTTACCTTTTCGGACTCCGGCGCCCACGTATCACAGATTATGGACTCGTCGATCCAGACGCACCTGCTGAGTTATTGGGTGCGTGAACGCCAGGCGTTGACCCTCGAGCAGGCCATCCGAAAGATTACCTTCGACTTGGCTGCATTTTGGGGACTAAAGCAACGTGGGTTGCTGCGCGAAGGAAATATCGCCGACGTGGTGATTTTTGACCCTGATAAGGTGGCGCCGCAGATGCCTAGCCTGGCGTATGATCTCCCGGCTGGAGCAAGACGGTTGAAACAGAAGGCCGACGGTATCCTCGCCACCATCGTCAATGGCGAGATTCTGCTCCGCGATAACGAACATACCGGGGCTTTACCGGGCCGGCTCCTACGTGGCCCACTAGCTTCATAGGATCAGGCACCCGTGGCAAAGAGCGCGTTACCTGGTAGCGTGGAATTGCTACTTTGCCGCGGCGTTCTGCTGAGCTATTAACTGATTCGCATACGGCATCAGGGTTGAGAACAGGTTTACCTGCGAATCGAGGGTCTTGCCGATTCCGCTCAGCAAGCCCATGACCCGATTGACCAACAAAACGTCGGCAGGCACCTCGACGATAGGATTGGCGCGCAGCGTACGCGGCAACTCCTCGGCGAATTCGCCGATTAGTTCGCGATCGGCGTAGGCACGGTTGCGTTTCACTGAATTTCCCAAGAAGAGATCGGCGAGCATCAGGAAAGTCTCGGGCGAATCGTCACGCGTCCGGAAACCGAGGTCGTGAAAGGCGGAGATGATGCCCTCGCGGTTGTTGGTCAAAATCGCGAACGTCAATCGCACCATCGCGTCGCGAAACCTAGGAGAAAAATCCTTGGCCAATCCGAAGTCGAGAAGTGCCAGGCGCGGACCGGGTTGGACCAGGATGTTACCCGGATGGGGGTCGGCGTGGAAAAATCCGTCTCGCAGAATCATTTCGGTAAAAACCTCAATGAGTTTCTGCGCCACCTCGCGCTTGTCGATGCCTGCCCGGGTCAAGCCTTCGATATCGGTGACTTTGACGCCTTCGACCAGTTCCATCGTGATAACGCGGCGAGTGGTGAGCTCGTGGTAGACCTCTGGAATTAAGATATCTGGACGTGCGGCGAAGTTGCGCCTGAGTGTCTCGCAATTGCGCGCCTCATTGAGGAAATCGAGTTCCATTGGAATATACTTGAGAAGCTCGCGCGCGATGATGCGAAAATCCAGGTCCCGCTCCAGCCGCGCCAGCAGCCGTAGAGTGAACATCAGGTTGCGCAGGTCGGCGCGGATAATTCCGTCGATTCCGGGATATTGGACCTTCACGGCGCAATTGCGGCCATCTGCCGTGCGAGCCCGATGAACCTGCGCGAGCGAAGCGGAGGCAAGCGGAGTCTGGTCGAACTCGGCAAAGACGGCTCGGAGCGGGCGACGAAGTTCCTTTTCGACCTGATGCCGAATCGTGGAGAACGGGCGGGGCGGCACGCTGTCGTGTAGCCCCGATAGCGTTGTCACCCACTCGTCAGGCAAAATATCAGCTCGCGTCGCAATAAACTGGCAGGCCTTGATCAACAGCCCTTCGAGCCGAATTGCGGCAGCGTGGAGCGCCCGCGCGGCGCGTAAGTCCTGACGCCGGTAGCGCTGTTCTTTGCGCTCCTGGCCAAAGTAGCGCGACCACAGCTGGATTGCCTTGTAGCCGCTATAGATTCGCGCTGCCAGCAGCAACACGCTGGTAAACCGATACGCCCGCGTCAGGCGCCGCGGCTCAGGAGCGGATGTTGGAAAATCGATTGAAGGGTTCGCGGTGGACACTTTCTTTGGCGGTGGTGCGCGAGAACTGAACCAAGTTTAAACAATGTTAGAGCGACGGAGAACAACCGCCATCATAGCGCAATGGATGTTGCGCCGGGCTTCTCCGTCAGACGTGACGGAGAACTTTTGGTGAGCAAACCAACCCACAGCGTACGGCAGATTATGCGCCGCTACTTCGCTGTGTGGTGGATCTATTCCTTCGGCGGCGGATTCCTTTTTGGCGTCTATCCGCTGTTCCTGCGGGCGCGTGGCCTCAACCAGCTGCAGATGAACAGTGTGCTGGCCACCTACTTCATGGTCACCTTCCTTACCGACGTGCCAACGGGCGCTTTTGCCGATGCGCTCGGACGCCGACGCGCGTTCGTGCTCGGCTGTGCGCTGCGAACCATAGCTTTCATCGTTTACTTCTACGCCTATCGATATCCGGTGTTTCTGTTAGGGGAGACAATTGATGGGATAGGGACGACGTTCTGCAACGGCGCCATCGATGCATGGGGTGTGGACGCGCTCGATCAGGCTGGTTTTAAGGGTCTGAAGGACCGTCTTTTCTCCCGTATCTCGCAACTCAGCAACGTGGGTTTCATGGTCTCAGCGGTCATTGGCGCCTACATAGCCGACCGTAATATCGCATGGCCATGGATATGCGGGGCTGCAGGATATTCTATCGCCGGTCTGATTGGGGCTCTGCTAATGAGCGATGGTGGACGCAAGCATGCGGAAATCGACGTCGGCGCGATGGCGGCCGAGCTCAGGCGACGGATCGCCCAGGGGGTGCGAGACGGATTCCGGCGACGCTCAGTGCTACTACTGAGCTTCGCCAATGGAGTCTTCTACGCAGCCTGGGCACCCTATTGGCTCGAATGGCCGCAATTCTTCAACGATGCCTACGCCCAAGGAATTTGGATCGTGGGCTGGCTCTATTCGCTTTTCACAATCGCCCGGATGGGCGGTGCGGAGGCAGTGATCCGGGTAGGAGGAAACGCCGCGGCGCGGCCGCAACGGCTGGCGATATTGGCGGTGGTTTCCGCCGCACTGATGTTTTCCGCCGGCGTCATTGGCCGCCGGCCATCGATCGTCCTGCCGCTTCTGACAGCGCTCAATTTCTGCTGGGGTTCACTAATGCCGATGGCGCAGAGCTGGTTCAATGAGCAGCTCGATGCAGCCGAGCGAGCGACGTTGCTATCCTTCAACACTACATTTGCGACCTTGGGTGGCTCGATGGGGCTTCTCGCCGGCGGCCTTATCGCTGACCGGGTCAGTATCCAGGCCACCTGGCAGTTTGGCGGGCTGCTCTCACTGGCAGTGGTGCCCTGCTATTTGGCGTTGCGCACGCCCTCCCTCGCTGCGGCCACGGTGGGGGAAACTCCGGCTTAACGGCAAATGAACAATCTGGTGGACTTCGTTCTTGCAAATGTGCCGCCTCAGATGGGAGCATGCGGGATACCAACGTTCCAACGCGTGAAAGCGATTAAATGAATCATTGCGAGCCTCGAAAGCGAGATTGTCGAGGGGTAACATGTTGTCAGCGAAGTGGCGCAAGGCGCAGTTCTTCACGGGGGTGAAATGGAGTTTTCCAGGATCGAGCGGCTACCACCTTACGTCTTCAACGCGATAGGTGAGCTTTGTTTGCAGGCTCGCCGGGCCGGTGAGGACATCATAGATTTCGGCATGGGAAATCCCGACGAACCCACCCCTGCGCACATCGTTAGCAAGCTAATCGAAGCGACTGCCAAAGCTTCTAACCACAGATATTCGGTCTCGCGCGGCCTCTATAAGCTGCGCCTGGCGATCTGCGACTGGTATGAGCGCCGATATGGAGTTAATTTCGACCCCGATACCGAAGCGATCGTCACGATTGGCTCCAAAGAGGGTATCGGCCATCTTGCTCTCGCCGTTTTGCAGCAAGGTGACGTAGTGCTCGCGCCTACGCCAACGTATCCCATTCATCAATATGGATGCATAATCGCGGGAGCGGAGGTACTCGGGATACCTCTGCATGATGGCAGTGATTTCTTCGAGGAGATGGTTGCTGCTGTCCGCCGCGCACGCTCGCATCCCAAGCTGCTGATTATCAACTTTCCTCATAACCCAACTACTGCGACCGTTGACCGTGGATTTATGCAGCGGGTGGTCGACTTCGCTCGTGAGAACGAGCTACTGGTTGTCCACGATCTCGCATACGCCGACCTCTGCTTCGATGGCTACCGCGCACCATCAATCATGGAGATAGCTGGGGCTCGTGATGTCGCGGTCGAGTTCTTCACTTTGTCGAAGAGCTATAACATGCCTGGATGGCGAGTAGGGTTTGCCGTTGGTAACCGTGAGATGATCGGCGCTCTCGCACGCCTGAAATCCTACTTCGATTATGGCATTTTTGCCCCGGTGCAGGTCGCAGCTATCGCGGCGCTGAACGGACCACAGGAGTGCGTCGCGCAGATCGTCGAGACGTACCGTCGCCGCCGCGACGTACTGGTGAATGGACTTAATCGGGCGGGATGGGTGGTTGCGCCGCCTCGGGCAACAATGTTCGTGTGGGCCCCCATACCCGAGCCTTTTCGCGAAATGGGTTCGCTGGAATTTGCCAAGTTCCTGCTGCGGCAGGCCAGGATCGCGGTGTCGCCCGGGGTCGGGTTTGGCCCCGCGGGCGATGGCTACGTGCGCTTCGCCTTAATCGAGAACGAGCACCGTACGCGCCAGGCACTCCGGGGCATTCGCCACACGCTAAGCGAGTCGCGCGGACGTTCGTTGCAAATCGCCGCTACGTGACGGGCAATTGAGAAGGTCATAGACCCAGGTTCCTTCTTGTTCAGGCTGCCCCATCTCC
This sequence comes from Candidatus Binataceae bacterium, assembly GCA_024281015.1. Lineage (GTDB taxonomy): Bacteria > Desulfobacterota > Binatia > Binatales > Binataceae > JAMXLL01. The sequence goes on along the minus strand of JAMXLL010000197.1, from coordinate 7,074 downwards.
GATGAGCAGGATCGGTTCGCGAATGCCCGCCGGCCATTTGACCACGAAGCACAGGACCGAACCTGCCGTGACAGCTCATACTGATGCAAGGCTGGTCAGGGTCGCGTTGCTCGGTTGCGGGACCGTTGGAGAAGGCGTGGTTCGGCTGCTGCGCCGCAATGCCGAAATGTTCGAGCGTAAGCTGGGAGCGGCATTTGATCTAGCCGGGGTGGCGGACCGAAGTCTCAGGCCGAATCCGGCCCTGGGACTTGAGTCGCGATTAATTACGCGCGATCCGGCCTCTCTCGTCATCCGGCCGGATATCGACATCGTAGTCGAGCTTTTCGGCGGCCAGGAACCCGCCCGCTCGCTGATGCTGAAAGCGCTTGAAGCCGGTAAGGATGTGGTAACCGCCAACAAGGCACTGCTGGCCGAAAATGGGGATGAGATTTTCCGTACCGCCGCCAAGTGCGGCCGTGCAGTCGGCTTCGAAGCAAGTGTAGGCGGCGGCGTACCGATCATCCGGACGTTGCGCGAAGCTCTCGCGGGTGATCGCCAGCTGGCAGTTTACGGAATTGTGAACGGTACCTGCAATTCTATCTTAAGCGTGATGACCGAGGCGGGGACCGAGTTCGAAGATGCCCTGCGCCAGGCGCAGGAGAGTGGTCTCGCCGAAGCCGATCCAACCTTGGACATTGAAGGCCACGATGCCGCCCACAAACTTTGTCTGCTCGTCACCCTGGCCTTTGGCGTCTTGTTAAAACCTGCGAGGGTTTTCACGGAAGGCATCAGCCGCATTACACGCGCCGACATCAATTATGCTCGCCAGCTCGGATACACCATCAAGCTGCTGGCGATCGCCAAGGATGACAATGGAGCAATCGAGGCGCGGGTGCATCCGACCATGATTCCTCGACGCCATCTGTTGGCCGACGTCGCAGGCGCCTTCAACGCGATATATGTGCACAGTGAAGCACTCGGCCCCACGATGTACTACGGCCAGGGGGCGGGCCAACTCCCGACCGCCACTGCCGTAATGGCGGATATCCTTGAAATCGCGCGACATCGCAGGGCCGGATCGCGCGGCGGAGCCCACGCATTAGGCTACCCGGCGGGCGCAGTAAGGCCGGGCAGTATCAAGCGGATGGACGACGTGGTATGCGAATACTATCTGCGCTTCATGGCCCGCGACCAGCCCGGGGTGCTGGGCGCAATCGCCTCGGTGTTGGGTCGCAACCGCATCTCAATTGCGTCGGTGATTCAACAGGAACGCGGGGTGGGGAGTACGGTTCCAGTGATAATGCGCACGCATGAAGCGCCGGAGCGCAACCTCAAGCGGGCGCTGATGGCAATCGCTAAGCTGAAGATGGTTGAAAGCTCCGCCTTTATCAGGATTGAAGAGCGGCTTTAGAGCAAGCGCGGTGGTCTTTTTGCGCAGTACAGTGCCAGGCAAAAACTTGCACAAAGGGTGGTCCGCATTCAGGCCAGCATGGCGGAGCTACCATAAGGACAGATGGCTGTGACGACGCAGAACGGGGGCGGGACAGCTTCGCGGCTGACGCGTTGGCCCGGCCTGATTGAACATTATCGCCGTTTCCTACCGGTTAGCAGCTCAACGCCGGTTGTTACTTTGAACGAAGGAAACACGCCGCTCATCGAAAGTCCATTACTGGCCGAGCGGATCGGCCGCAACATCAAGGTCTACCTGAAATTTGAAGGAGCGAACCCGACTGGCTCGTTTAAGGATCGCGGGATGACCGTCGCTATCAGCAAGGCAGTTGGCGAGGGTGTGCGCAAAGTCATCTGTGCCTCCACCGGTAATACCGCGGCCTCAGCCGCGGCTTATGCGGGACGGGCCGGGCTCCAGGCTTACGTCTTGATTCCACGCGGAGCGGTGGCGCTGGGCAAGTTATCGCAAAGCGTGATGCATGGGGCACGGGTGGTGGAGATAATCGGCAATTTCGACATTTGTCTTAAGGTTGTTCGGGATTTGGCCGAGCATGAGCCGGTTTTGATTAGGCTGGTCAACAGCATCAATCCTGATCGGATTGCAGGTCAGAAGACTGCCGCCTTCGAAGTCTGTGACCAATTGGGCGACGCCCCAACACACCATTTTTTACCGGTAGGAAACGCTGGCAACATTACGGCTTATTGGGCGGGTTATCGCCAATACGCGGACGAGGGATTGTCGACCAGGTTACCTAGAATGATGGGGTATCAGGCGGCGGGATCGGCCCCGATAGTCCTCGGTCATCCACTGGACGATCCCCATACAGTTGCCACCGCCATCAAAATTGGTAACCCGGCCAGTTGGAGCGGTGCAATCGCTGCCCGCGATGAATCTGCGGGCATCATTGACATGGTTACCGATGCCGAAATCCTGGCGGCTTACCGCCTGGTCGCGACTCAAGGTATTTTTGCCGAACCGGCATCCGCAGCATCGGTTGCCGGGTTGCTCAAGTACAGCGGCACCGGCGGCCTGAAACCCGGCACCGTTGCAGTCTGCACTCTGACCGGTCACGGCTTAAAGGATCCGGATACCGCCCTGAAGAACTTGACTAATACTATCGTCGCGGAACCCGATCTGGGCAGATTATTAAAGTTGCTCGAGACCTGAACCGGCCACGCCATGGCCAGCTCGCGCCGAACCCCTACTGAGGTCAGCACAGATGAAGTACGTGATAATCCATGGTGACGGGATGGGCGATTGGCCTTGCGAGCAATTAGGGGGCAAGACTCCGCTGGAAGCTGCTTACAAACCTAATATGGACCTCGTCGCCACCCGTGGCAGGCTTGGTCTCGTCGCAACAATACCACCCGGCCTGCCGCCTGGAAGTGATGTCGGAACGATGACCATGCTTGGCTATGATCCCGCCCGGTATCATACCGGACGTGCACCGATAGAAGCCGCCAGTCAGGGCATCTCGCTCGGGTCCGACGATGTTGTCTTCCGGATGAACCTGGTATCGCTGCAACCCGGCGCGAACGGAGTGCCGATAATGCATGATTTTACGTCGGGTCATATCAGCAGCGCCGAAGCGGCTGCGATGGTCGATGACATTCGCAGCGAACTGGCTGGCGACGGAATCGAATTCTTCAACGGCGTCAGCTACCGCCACCTGATGGTCTGGCGTGGCGGTCCCAGCCGGACCTTGTTGACCCCACCGCACGATATTTCCGGCAAGCCGGTCGGAAATTATTTGCCGGCTGGCGACGGTGCTGAACGGCTCAATGCAATCATGCGCCGCTCGGAAGAGATTCTCAGTGGTCACCCGGTAAACCTTAAGCGCCAGGCCGAGGGCAAAACAACCGCGACTTCCGTGTGGTTCTGGGGGCAAGGCAAGCGGCCTGAAGTGCCAACGCTCAAGGCCCGATTCGGTGTTGACGGTTCAGTGATTTCGGCGGTCGATTTGGTAAACGGTCTCGGCCGCCTGGCTGCACTCAAGATTATTACGGTTCCAGGAGCGACCGGTTTTCTAGATACCGACTACGGTGCCAAGGCCCGCTATGGGCTTGATTCGCTCAAGAAATGCGATTTCCTGTTGCTCCATGTTGAAGCACCGGATGAGGCTGGCCACATGGGACGTTCAGACCTCAAAGTTGAAGCGATCGAACGGATCGACGCGTTGATCCTGGGTCCAATGCTACGAGAATTGTCCGCGCTGGGCGATTTCAGTTTGCTCCTGATGCCCGACCATGCAACCCCGTCGAAGCTGAAGACTCACTCGAATGAACCGGTGCCGTTCGCTATCGTCAGAAGCGATGAGCTTTCTGACGTCGGGGCAAGGGCACGCGGGGAGGTGGTGCGGCGCTATACTGAAGCCGAGGCTGCAATGACGAATGTTCTTGTCAGCGCAGGCCATCGCCTCATCGAAGCGCTGTTCGGCGCGGAACTGCCGGTCAACTGAGTTCAAGAGGAAGCCGGGATGGAACGAAATCTCGCGCTGGAAGTCGTGCGGGCGACCGAAGCCGCCGCGCTCGCTGCCGCCCGCTTTATTGGCAAAGGTGACGAGCAGATGGCCGACAAGGTCGCGATCGAGGCGATGCGAAATACGCTCAACTCGATCGCGTTTGACGGCAAGATTGTCGTCGGCGAGGGTGCTCCCGGAACTGCTGAAATGCTCTATTCCGGCGAGATCGTCGGGACGGGTGCAGGACCCGAGGTCGATGTGGCGCTCGATGCGCTCGAGGGTTCGCTGATTTGTGCGACCGGCGGTCCCAACGCATTGTCCTGCGTCGCCTTGGCCGAACGCGGCAAAATACTGCGCTGTCCCGACACGTATATGGACAAATTGGCCTGTGGCCCAATTGGGCGCAGTGTCATTGATCTCGATCGCTCACCGACCGATAACCTTCGAGCGCTGGCCGAAGCGAAGCAGGTCTATGTCGAGGACCTGCGGGTGGCGATTCTTGATCGGCCACGGCATGAGAAACTCATTACTGAAGTGCGCCGCGCCGGAGCGGGTATTAAGCTTTTGACTGCAGGCGATCTCTCGGCTGGTATCGCTACCACACGCGTCGAAAGCGAGATCGATTTGCTGATCGGGATCGGCGGAGCTCACCAGGGCGTTCTTGCCGCCGCCGCTATCCGTTCAGCCGGCGGTGAGATGCAATGCCGTTTCACGCCTCGTAATGAACAGGAGGCCGAAGCCTGCCTCGCCTCCGGCATCCTGGACTTGCGCCACAAGTTCACGCTGGAGGAAATGGCGGGCGACAACGTCATGTTCGCGGCCACGGGTGTCACGACCGGTGATTACCTGCGCGGCGTGCGATTCCTGTCGGGCGGGGCGATGACTAATAGCGTCGTCATGCGATCGAAAACCCGCACTATCCGTTTCATTGAAGCGATACACCATTTCGACTTTAAGCCTGAATATTGAACCTCACCAAGCTGGCGCTAAGCAGACGAAACAGCGGGTGCTAAATGGAGACACAGTGTGTAGCCGTGGGAAACACTGTCTCTGGCTAGGCGGTCTGCCGCATTTAGGGAAGGAGGGCCCCAAAAGCTTCTGTCAGCGCGTTCTAACGCCTGATCGGTAGTACTTTTAGCAGTGGCGCGCTGATTGCTCTTGTCTGCAATTAAGAGGGTTGGCGACCGACTGCAATGGGGCTATACAATCTCGCTGCCGCAATCATCCGATGTTTCGATGGCCAACTTGTTGTGGGCCCGGCAGAGGCGCCGGTGCACCTTACCAATGAGGCGACAATCGATCTCGCCGATTGGTTACAGCGCGAGCCCTCGCTCAATGCCTGGCGAAGCATCCCGCTAGCGCAGCCCTCTGCCGAACCGGAAATCGCCGTCAAGAGCCGCCGAATCTCACCGATACGTTCGATAAAGTAATTGCGCGGAATTTAGTCGAAGCTAGCCGCAACTCACATCAGGCTCGGCCGATTATGGCGTCTGGGCACCATTCTCTGTTCGGCGGCGGAGCGTCTGAATAAAGGCTTTTGCTACTACTTCGGGCCGGTCACCACCGGGTTTGTACCAGACGTGCGACCAGTTCAGGGCGCCAATCAACATCAGCCGCAGATAATGGCGATCAACATCTGACGGGAGTGGCAAGGAATCGATCAGCCTGCGGAATTTCGCCTCATAGTCACGCCGTATGTCGCGGAGTTGCGCGCCGATGCCGTCGGCTTCCTGTGGCAAGGTGCGAATCATGACCTGGGCGTAATCGCGATGAGTGACGCTTAACGCATTCAGGTGGGCAGCGCTGGCTGCTTCCAGCCGTGCCCAGGGATCGGTCTCGGGCTCGACGGCGGCATCAACCAACTCTCCAATCCGGCGCGCGCCCTCAGTGTAAACCGCCAGCAGAATCTCTTGCTTGGAACTGAAATGGTAGTAAATCGAACCCGACAGCATATCGACCGCGCGGGCAATGTCACGCATCGAAGTGGCGTGAAAGCCGTGCTGGCAAAAGAGCTTCGCCGCCGCATCCAACAATTGCAGGCGCCGGTTCTCTGGTCGTGGGAGCCGCCCAGCGGCTTGAATCTCAGCCGGCATGAGTTCCCGTCAGGTAGACGTTTGGCAGCTTAAAATCCTCCCGCCGACAGCCGAACAATTTGTTCAGGCGTTGATTTCCGGCTCAAGCGCATACGCCCGCCCGTCAACATTCGGATCAATACCGATCTTGACCAGGTTCTCTGCCATATGAGCTGTCATTAGGCCAACCTTTTTCAGGTTAGCGACAACCTGTGTGTACATTTCACGCCGAAAGATCTGACGGAAGATGGCGTAATCATTAGACTTGGCTTGTTCGACGCGGGCCTGTTCGATCTGCTTGATCTCGCCAGCACCAAAGCCGACCTTTTCGAACGCTTCACGCGCGAACTGCCCGCGTAACACAAGGCGGCAGGCCTCGGCAGTGAAATCCTCCAGCTCGGCCATATCCGAAGGGCTGAGGCTTGCGATCATGTCCGGCAGACCGAGTACGGAAAAACCCATATGGCGCGACTCATCAGTGAGGATTCGCTTGCAGATAGTTCGCAACAATGGATCGATAGAGGTTTCAGCCAGCATTCGAAACAGCCCTACTGCGAAGGTTTCAGCGATTAGCTGAAGCCCTGCCGTTTTAATGAACCATTTACCTTGGCCGAGCAGAAAATCGAACAGCAGCTTGATGTTTCGCGACATCGGGTAGACTCGCCCGCCGCATTTTTCGAGCAGGTAACGACTGAGCACCTCGGTATGTCGCGCCTCGTCGACCACCTGGGTGGACTGGAAGAACTTGGCGTCGTTGCTCGGCACCATATCTACGAGCTGGCTGCAAGCCAGCATCGCGCCTTCCTCACCGTGGAGGAGTTGCGAAAGACGCCAGCATGAAAATTCGAGATTGAGCTCGCGTTGCTGTTTGGGCTCAAGCTTGTCCCAAATTGCGCTTCCGTAGCCATCAACCAGCCCATCGGCGAAAATCCCTTTTTCAAGGTCGACGGGCTGTGACCAGTCAATGTCTCTGGAGACATTCCATTGGTCACGTTTGGCGTTTTCATAAAGGCGGCGCATATCAGGCGCCTGCACCGCATAATCTCGCTGAAAGAGAGTTTCGAATTGACTTTGGATCAGGTGCTGGGTTGCGTCGCTCATGGTGCCTTTCA
>JAMXLL010000196.1 GCA_024281015.1 Candidatus Binataceae bacterium | reverse complement strand
GATTGAGCTTGCGTGATAATGCTTCCGGGCGGGACATCCCGTGTTATCCAGACGTTTCCGCCAATAATCGAGCCACGCCCGATAGTTACCCGCCCGAGCACAGTTGCCCCTGCATATATCACCACTTCGTCCTCCACTATTGGGTGGCGCGCGACGCCCTTAACGGCTGTCCCACTTTCACTCACCGGGAAGCTCTTGGCGCCAAGCGTGACGGCCTGGTATAAGCGTACGCGCCGGCCGATAATCGTCGTCTCGCCGACTACTAACCCAGTTCCATGGTCGATGAAAAAACTCTCCCCAATCTCGGCTCCTGGATGAATATCGATGCCCGTTGCGGAGTGCGCGATTTCAGCAATGATGCGGGCGAGTAACGGCATGCCCAGTAGGTACAGTTCGTGAGCCAGGCGGTGGTATGTTATTGCGGTAACCCCCGGATAACAAAATCTAACTTCCTCGAGGCTGGTAGCGGCCGGATCGCCATCGTAAGCAGCCTGAATATCTTTTTCAAGTACCGCCCTAATTCGCGGAAGCCGGCTTGCAAACTCGTGGGTTATATCGAAGGCCCGATGGGCTTCCTCGCTGTCGTTTCGCTCCATCCGCGGATGAGGTAATTTCAGTTCGCGCTTTACCTGCTCGAGCAGAGACCACAAGGTCGCATCCAGCCTGTGTCCAACGAAATAATCAACGCCTTCGTCAGTCAAGTCGGGCAAGCCGAAGTGAGTTGGAAACAGCACAGCAAAGAAGCCGTTGACAATGTCGAGTAAGGCTTCGCGCGAGGGCATTTCGAACACCGCCCGGCCGCCATGATGGCGAGGGCGGCCGCGTGAGTAGCGCAGATCTGCCACTATCCGGTCAATGTTCCACTGCGGAGCTAGTGTTGGATGACTGTCATTGATTTGTGCGCGAACCGCCATATTTTTGCTCCGACGACTGCTGACAGCAGCAAAGCATAATGTTCGAAAGCCGATTGACAATGACAGTGCAAAATTTTATTGCAGCTAAACGGTGGCTTCAACGTTTCTATTAGCCAATAGAATCAACTGAGAAGGCGTGAGATATCCACTTTAGATTTATTTCCCAGCGCCCCATCTGAGTCATCCCCGAAGTAAAGAGGCGTTAGTTAACATTTCTTTACATTCGATTAAACAACCCTCACCCGATTTTTTCCGTTCGGCCACGCGGTCTAGCCAATGGCCCGCCTCTTCCGAGTTGGGCGCGGCTTCAATCTATGCGCGTTGCCTCCGGCCGGCGTGGAGTTCGAGGCCATCCCGAAGGATGGGCGGCATTGGCCGTTCTATCGAGACAAATTCTTTTTCGCGCTCGGCGGGCGATAAAGTCCGAGTTTGCTTCCGAAGGGAACTTTATCCATTGCGCTCACAACCTTGTCACGTCGCTGCCGTGTTCGGAACAACGGCTTCGACAATCTCTGATAGAGGATCCACGGTTATGCGGGTCAGCATGACGGTATGTAGCTGCGGGATGACTCCGATCCAGGCGCGCTCGTCCGGGTCCGTAGAGTTTCTCTCGCAGCGTCCCGGGGCTGTAATCCAGCTTGTAAACGCCGCGCTCTTGAAGTTCGGGAATCACCAACTCTATGAAATCAGTAAAGCTTTCAGGAGTGACGACGTAAGAAAGATTGAATCCGTCAACATCGGTCTCTTCGATCCATCCTATGAGTTGATCAGCCACCTGCGTCGGTGAGCCGATAATTTTCGGAGTTGGACCGCCGAGACCTCCATATTCGACAAGTTCGCGTACAGTCCAGGGCCGCTCCGATTTGGTCGTAAACGCCTCTACCATTGAGTTGACGGCGTCGTTTTTTACATAGGTTACCGGATCTTCCATCCTATAATGTGAGAAATCGATCCCGCTCCATCCTGAAAGCAACGCGAAGACTCCATCCGGATTTACGTAACGCGCGTAATCAGCATACTTGGCCCGCGCCTCCTGTTCGGTCCGGCCAACGATGACCGTTATCCCAGCGAACATCAGGACTTCTGCAGGATTGCGCCCGCAACGAGCGGCGTGGTGGCGAATGTCGGCGACGCTTGATGCAACGATCCGCTTCGAGCCACCCAGAAAGACGCATTCTGCGTGCTTGCCGGCGAACTCGCGGCCCCTGGTGGATGCGCCGGCCTGATAGAGTAGGGGAGTTCGCTGAGGTGAGGGCTCGCAAAGATGAATTGCCTCGACCCGGTAATACTTCCCCTGGTGATGAATCTTGTGGACCTTCTCGGGACGCGCAAAAACGCCATTTTCCCGATCACGGACCACGGCGTCATCCTCCCAACTTCCCTCCCACAGCTTATAAACCACCTCCATGTATTCGTCTGCGATCTCGTAGCGGAGGTCGTGAGCCGTCTGTGCATCGAGACCGGTTCCGCGTGCGGCACTGTCAAGATAACCCGTGACGATGTTCCAGCCGGCGCGTCCCTTGGTGAGATGATCCAGCGTCGACATACGCCGGGAGAATTGATATGGCGGTTCGAAAGATAGCGTGCAGGTGACGCCGAACCCGAGATGCTCGGTCACTGTCGCCATTGCAGGTATGACGAGCACCGGGTCATTGACCGGCACCTGGGTGCACTGTTGCAAGGCAGCATCCGCGCTGCCGCGGTAGACGTCGTAGACTCCCAGTACGTCCGCGAGGAAAATCGCGTCGAACTTTCCGCGCTCAAGCAGCTTGGCCAGCTCCAGCCAATATTGAAGGTCTTTATACGTTTGGGCGCGATCGCGTGGATGAGTCCAAAGCCCTGCCGATAAATGGCCAATGCAGTTCATATCGAAAGCATTAAGCCGAATTTGTTTTTTCATGACCCTGTTCGTCCTGTGATATGCGACTTACGGCAAAACGTGTGGACCAGATATCTCATATAAAGCTTGTGTTTCCTACCCTGTAGACGCCGTCGAACAGTGGTGGGGATGATTTCCAACTCCACAGACAGCGTGTCAGGAGTTAGTCAGCGCGTGACACGAAAGCCTGCCGGCAATTGACTGCAATATCTCGCTTCCGTAAAATACGGACCATTCTCAATTAAGTCAACCGATTTACTCGATAGTTAATGGACCTCGCCACGGCGGGCAGACGCGGTTGAAACGAGTTGGAGCGGTGCTGTGGCTGCTGCGGAGCCTTGGCAACAATGTGGTCTGATCTGTCACCAGACGCAGGCGCAGCAACTACATTCGTCTGTAGAGCCGCGCAAAATCTGTTCTCGAATAGACAAAGTAAGATTCCCGTTTGTTATTTCGTAATCCCGACAGATCTTCGCTGAGTATCAAGAGCTATCAGACCAGGCAGGACGAAGGACGGTAGAGAAGTGATTCGACGGCAACTCCATTTTGGACTGAACGTACTCTCAGCAGGTATGCATCCGGCGGCTTGGCTTGCGAAAGAATCAGACCCTCTCGGGTATATCAAGCCCGAACAGTGGTTGCGATTGGTGCAGGTAGCCGAGAAGGGGACGTTGGACGCAATATTCCTGGCCGATGAACCCGGTCTTAACCTGGCGGCGGACGGCACTCTGCCCGGTCCGTCGTGGGCTGCTCTGGACCCGCTCGTATTGCTGTCGAGTCTTGCCTCGATCAGCACCTACATCGGCCTTGCAGCGACGGTCAGCACAACATATGAGGAGCCGTATAACGTTGCACGGCGCTTCGCCTCTCTTGATCATGTCAGCCGCGGCCGTGCCGCATGGAATGTAGTGACGACGGTGGACGCGACCGTCGCCGGTAACTTTGGCACGAGCCCGCATCCGCCGCGCGAGGAGCGCTACGCACGCGCCGCAGAGTTCGTCGAAGTAGCGCGAGCCTTGTGGGATAGCTGGGACGATAATGCACATGTCGCGGACAAGGCGACCAAGCAGTTTAGTGCTCCTGGCGCGATCAGGCGCATTAACTATCGCGGAAAATACTTTCGGGTCGATGGTCCGCTAAATGTTCCGCGGCCGCCACAGGGTCATCCTGTTTTGATGCAAGCTGGCGGCTCGCCCAGTGGCCTCGACCTCGCGGCTCGCTATGCCGACGTCGTGTTCGCGGCCCAGGCTTCACTGCAAGACGCTCTGGCCTACACCAAGGACCTTCGCCGCCGCATCGAGGCATACGGCAGGCCGCCCGACTCCATTCTAGTCATGCCCGGTCTTTCCTTCGTTCTTGGCGGAACTGAGGCCGAAGCGCAGGCGCGCAACACCGAACTGAACGAACTCGCTGGAGAGCAGCGTAGGGAGTGGCTGGCCTGGCAGATCAGTGTTGAACCCGACGCACTCGAATGGGACAAACCTCTGCCCGACTGGCTCCTATCTACTAACGAGGCTGCAGCCGGCGCTCAAGGCGCGCGTGATATCGTTTTAAACCTGGCAAGGCGCGAGCGACTCACAGTGCGTCAACTGCTCGATCGCGTGATTACCTGGCATCGACTCGTTGTCGGCAGTCCCGAACAGTTGGCGGATGCTATTACAGAATGGTTTCTCGCGGGAGCAGTCGATGGCTTTAACATCATGCCGGACGTCGAACCCTCAGGCGCCGAGGCCTTTGTCGAGCACGTGGTGCCGATTCTGCGGCGTCGAGGCTTATTCCGCCACGAGTATGAAGGCACCATGCTTCGAGACCATCTTGGCCTGGCCAGACCGGATGAGGAGCCTTGCAATACTCTGAAATACCAACCTGTTACTGATATCGCGTTGAACAACGATCGTTAGAAGAATCGATCTTTCCAAACGCCATTCATGGAACCAGCCAAGGGGTCGTCGTCACTATACTAGAATCCAGTCCGACTCAAACCCCGGATCAGGGTGTTATTACTGGAATCTGCATCGGCTTCATATAATCCGGATCGCAGGTTGCAACATTCTGATCGCAACGAGCGTAATAAATCACCTTCACTCACCTTCTGTCCCGAGACCAGGATCCAAAGAAAACGCCGGGCAGCTCACTCGCTTGCCCTAATAGATTCAGTCACTTCGGTTTGGGCTTTTTTCGAAGAAAGCCTGCGGGAATTACACTCAGCCGCAGCTGAAGGTTTGGCGGAGTGAACGAGCGCGGCTCAAAAGAACCCGTTCAGCGGCGGAGCGGTTCCATTGACGAGAAAGTCACCGACGGCAGTGGCTTTTGAGAACGTCGGGTTGTGTGTTGATGTTGTCCTGGCATTGCGCCAATGCCGATCCAGGTTGTAGACAGCCTGCGTAGCCGAGGCTCCCCCTGCGTCGAACAAGCGGCTCGCAGTCTGGTACGAGAACCGGTCAACTGCCACTTTCGCCTGAGCAGCGGCGATTTGCGCAGCGCATGCGAGGTTAGCATCAGGCAATCCATCTGTCACGGAGTCTGCCGCGGCCTGGATTCGGTCCGCCGCAGCCAGTACGACTGCTTCGGCCGCGAACGCATCAGCGGCGATCTCGCCAACCACCTGGAGCACCTGATTATCGTCTGTTGGTCGCTCTGCTGTGGCGTAGCTGAAGCTTCGCCGCCGCCGTCGCACGAGCGCCACGGCGTCCTGCTGAACGCTCCGAAGGATGCCGGCTGTAAGTGCCTGCAAATACAGTTGAAGGAAAGCAAACTGATAGCTCGGCGGCTGAGCGAGCGGTGAGCCGTAGTCAGCAACCTCCTCGGGCCTCACGTACACGTTGTCGAGAATAGTTGTGCCCGTTCCGGTCAGCCGCTGACCGAACCCGTCCCAGTCATCCGTGAGGGTCAGGCCTTCACGATCGACCGGAATTGTCGCGCCTGCGATAGTTCCCTGAGGTGTCGAGGCGAAAATCTGAATCCAGTCGGAGAAAAGACTCCCTGTTGAATAGAACTTTTGGCCATTGAGTCTAAAGCCAACCCCTTCAGCATCTGGCGTGAGCTTGGTCTCGAAGAACAGGCCCACCTGCAGATTGCCCTGCTCGCTGGTTGCGTTCCCGAAAATCTTGCCCTCGTTGATGAGAGCAAGCCAGCGCTGCGATTTCTCCTGACCACTTTGAAGTTGTTGCTCGACGAACCAGAAATGTGCGCGGAGAATGTGTGCGACGTTGGAATCCGCTGCCGCGAGGGCGATCAATATCTGGAAAAACTCGCGCAGAGTCGCGCCAGCTCCCCCTAACCTGGCTGGAATCCTGAGACGACCAAGCCCCGCCTCACTGATCCAGCGGATCTGCTCGAATGGCAAAATTCGGTTACGCTCCCGCTGGTTAGCCCCTTCCGCAATACGCGAGAGCAGAGCCTGCAACTCGGGTGAACCTGGTTTCACTGGCTTGACCATCAGCTCAGCGTCATTACTCATATTCCAATTCCTTGTTTGAGGTTTAACGGCGGGGAATTGACGCCGTAAATAAGTTGAACAACGGCATCTGCTTTGTCATTCCAGAAGAAGCAAGCAACGCGAGCGCAGTGGAGGAATCTCGGACAGTTTCACATCTCAGCCCGAAACTGGTACCGGATTCCCGAGCAAGCTAAAACCTCTCCTAGTGCGCGCCGTGGCAACCACAGCCTCTTCAGCGACTCTGAAGTTATGAAATCATCGTGTCGCGCGTCATCTGGGGCCGGCGCCTTACGTACCCGCCGCGATTTCCGGCGGTCGCAAGGAGAACTTTCTGTGCAGCACACTAGGCTTTCCATCAACACTGACAGGCACATCGCCCGCCACCGTCACCCGACGCAGAATACGAGGCAAGTCTCCATAATCGTCGATGGCGGTATGCTGCGTGGCTCGGTTATCCCATATCGCGACGTCGCCAACCGACCAACGCCAGCGCACTGTATTCTCCAGTCGTGTTGCATGTCCTTGGAAAAGGTCGAACAAGTGGGCCGAATCGGCGGACGATACACCCAGGATCTTTTGAACAAAGCGACCCAGAAGAAGCGTACGCTCACCGGTGATTGGGTGCACTCGAACCAATGGATGTTGCGTTTCGTACACGGTTGAGGTGAAAATTTCATAGTACCGCTTCAAAGGCTCGGGTTTGCCGGTTGGGCGATAGCCGGCGTACTCGGAGCGATTACTGTGAATCGCCCACAAGCTATCCGCGAGCTCTTTGAGAAAAGGAGGGAGCGATTGGTACGCAGCAGCCGTATTGGCCCATACTGTATCGCCGCCAAATTCCGGAACCACAAGCGCGCGAAGTATCGATATCTGCGGGTAGGCGTCAACAAAGGTTACGTCGGTATGCCAGGAGCTGGCTCGTGCCTCCGCACCGTCCACATCCAACACGTGTTCGGTCCCAGGGAGTGATGGAATCGTGGGATGAGGCACAAGGTCCCCAAACAGCTTGCCGAACGCTTCCTGTCTGGCTTCGTCAAGATGCTCCTGGCGACGAAAGAATAGCACCTTGAAATGGTGCAATGCCTCGCGGATGGCCGCAACAGTCCGAGAACCAAGATTCTCGGATAGACGCACTCCCTCTATTTCGGCTCCGATCCGTCCCGCTACCGGACGAATTAGTACGTTCGATCCATTCGTAGATGAAGCCATGCTTATGCTCCTTCGCTTCTCGATTGAATTGGCGATTCAGCTCGTGTGATATGGGTTTCCGAAATATTGCACCGTTCACTGGCGGCACCACGACGGTGCTGAAGGTTGTGCACCCGCGGTATGATCTCTTCGGCAAATCGCTGTAGTTCCTGCTTCATAGGTTGAAATTGCAACAGGAATGTCTCTATTCCAGCGTCGATCAAGTCCACTATTCGGCGGGCAACAGTGTCGTAATCTCCAACCAATCCCAGCGAGGTCCCACCGTTCGTGCCCAAACCACGTGGCCCATTAGCGAACGTCTTGAACATCACGGCTTGCGGATCGATCCCACCCATCAGCTTCGTGTAATCCTGAGGCGCGGCCAGCCGTGCGAGATATTCGTGTTCCTCTTCCGCTTCGGCCTGAGACAGCCTCGCGATAACGAATCCAGCCGTGCCGAAGCGTAGCGCCGGGCGACTTCCACGAGGCCGTCGACGCAAATCCGCAATCAGCTCACGAATCAGCTCTACGGGGCGCCCGTTTATCAGGTATACATCCGCCTCGTCGGCGGCGAGTGCGCGTGCCGGTTCCGATTCACCGCCGAGATAAACACGAGGATGCGGAGTTGCGACCGGCCCGGGATGAAATTGAAGCCCTTCGATGCGAAAGAAATCGCCTTCGAATGATATTTTTTCTCGGCCCCAGAGTGATTTGACTACCTGAAGCCATTCCCGCGAGTAGCCGTATCGCTCGTCGTGAGCACGATTAGTTAAGCCGGCCTGCTGCATTTCGGGCAAATACCAGCCACTTATCAAGTTTATGGACAAGCGCCCGCGGCTGATCTCGTCGATCCCCAGCGCCATCTTCGCGAGGATTGCAGGATGGAAAAAGAAGGGCTTTACGGCGCCGATTAGCTCGATGCTTTCCGTTGCTTCCGCCAGGGCGGCGGTGGCTGTCCAGGTCTCAAGCTGATCGTAGTCATTGTTCAACGGGTTGATGATATGTTGTGCCATCATCACCACGCTGAATCCCAGCCGTTCCGCCTCCACTACTATTTCACGGGCAAAATTGTAGCTAGCCTGCGATGGTTCGCCCGGATGGCGCCGAGCTCCCCATGGACCATATACCGGGGCCCAAAGGCCGAAACGAGGTTGGATCATCTGTGTCCTCACTAATCAATCAGTCAAGCCTGGCCAACGGGTATCTGGTCCGAGCTTAGTAGGGGATTCCGGCAGAGATAGAGATTGCGGTTCTGACATGCGCAACCAGCGTCTGCGGAGCCGCCCACTGTCTACGATTCGTCTGGCCTCGACTAGTGGCTTCCTGCTGATAAACTTCTCGATATCGAAATCTTTGTCGATGAAGCCGCGTTCGAGCAGAAATTCCCTTTGCGAATCGAGCGCAGCAACCTTATCGGTTGAAAGATCGGGCGAGAGTTGATCGGGCAGACTCTCGCCGAAGGCGTCGAGCGCTATTTCCTCCGCGACCCCTGACTCTGCAGCAACGACGCGCAGCGTCTCGTCACGATGCTTTCTGGCCCACTCTGCGGCTTCGATCACGTTCGCCAGCCAGCGTGCTACTACATCAGGATGCTTTTCGATCAAGGTCCCGCTCGCCGTAAATGCCAGAGGGGTTGCATTATTGATACGGAGGCTGCGGTCTGGGTGCTTACCCAAATCGATTACCACTCTCGCGCCGAGAAACGCTTTGATGTCGGCTGCATGCGCGTGTGCGCTGAAAATAGCATCAACCTGACTAGTTAATAGGGCGACCGCTTCCTCCCTTTGGAACGAGCGGGTCGATACCGCTCCCCAGAGAGAGCCGGTTTGCGAGCCGTCCATTGAAGCATCGTCGAGCCACCGGCGCGTAACCGGAATCTCGACAAATTCAACGTCATCGTTATCCAGACCCGCGATGCTCAATGCCGATTCATAGCCACGCCGAACCGTCGCCTGCCAAAAATCGATTGAATCGTTCAGCCTCCGTGGGACGCACAGCCTTCTTCCTTTCAGATCAGCCACCGTCTTGATACCGGAATCAGGACGCGTGAGCACCAACTGCGGTTCGTCGTTCCACGACAGCGCGATCAGGCGCACGTCGCTGCCTTGGGCGAAAGCCCAAAGGGGTGGAATATTGCCGCCATGGCGAAAGGAGTCAGCTTGACTGTGAGCGAAATGTGATTCGCGAGTCGAACGCGCGGTTGAACTCAAGAGAGACGCCACCTTGATCTGGTCGGCAGCAAATTCTTCTTCAATCCAGCCGAGATGAATGGCAATACTGAACGCGGTTGGAACCGGGCAGCGTGTGTACCACAGAGTAGTGATTGACATGCTTTTACTCCATCTTGACGATCAAGAGCTACGCGCGTGAGAGACGAGCTTCCTCTGCGCTGATTTCAGGCGGTTCGCATTGTCTGCCATGAATGTGGCGGATTCGGTATCGAGCGGCAGGATGATTGTTTGGCAGCCGTGCATGACCCCGCCCGTATAACTTCTCACGCAGAGTTCCCTGAGCGTATTCGCGCTTATACACTCCTCGGTACTGCAACTCGGGCACTACCCACTGGACGAAATCGGAAAAGCTTTCCGGAGTCACTGCGTAAGCCAGGTTAAAGCCGTCAACATCGGTTTCATCCACCCAGGCTTGCAATTGATCTGCTACCGACGACGGGGAGCCGACAACGACGGCGCCCATTCCACCGATACCAACAAACTCCGCCAATTCCCGCACCGTCCACTTACGATGTGGATCGGCTATCGTAAACGCGTCCACCGCTGAATTGATGGCATCGTTTCGTACGTGCGTTATTACGTCGTCGAGTTGATATTGTGAAAAATCGATGCCGGTCCATCCTGCAAGCAGCGTCAGCGCACCCCGGTGACTGATGAACGAACGATATTCCTCATATTTCGCCTGGGCTTCCTGCTCGGTGCGGCCGACGATGACAGTCATGAGTGTGAATATCAGTACGTCATTTGCATTACGCCCCTCCTTTAGAGCACGAGCGCGTATATCCGCCACGCGCGGCTGCACTACCTGCTTCGAAGGTCCCAGCAGGAAGACACACTCGGCATGTTTAGCCGCGAAATTACAGCCTGCATTTGAAGCGCCAGCCTGATACAAAACGGGCGTTCGCTGTGGTGACGGTTCGGAAAGATGGATTGCA
>JAMXLL010000195.1 GCA_024281015.1 Candidatus Binataceae bacterium | reverse complement strand
CGCTTGAAGTCGCGAATTCCCTTGCCCAATGCTCCGCCAACATCGCCGAGTTTACTCGGCCCGAAGATTACCAAGATAACTAGCAACAGAAGCAACAAATGAGAGGGGGCAAATAAGTCCATTATTGGGTTTCTCCTCGCGTCATCTATAGGCGCTCTGCCGAATTAATGTACGCTGCCCCGGTTGTCTGGAGGCACTAGCAGGTAGGTACGCTTTGCCTGTTCGCTCGCTGACGACGGTGGCCATGCCGGTACAACAACGCCACCCGCCAAGAACCCCGAGAATCACGGCGACTGTGGCGTTCCTTTCAATCCTCATTATTATTCCCCCTAAATGCGACGAATCTATACGGTAATAACTCCGCACTACAAACTAGACTGTCACGGAGTCAATATTATTCCCTCTGAACCGAGCCTCCCCGTACTCGCAGAGATCTGTAATGGCCGAGTTTGACTTCCGCGAGGCGACCAGGCTGAGACAATCGATGAACCCTAAATCGTTGGAATTGCGCGCAACGACATCGCGGCAAAAACTGCTGCGCGACACCGGGATGTCGCGAAAAGGATTGAGCGCGAGTAAATCGGCGTCGCCGGAAACAATAACAATCCGTCTGGCCATTGACGGCCAGTTAAAGAAATTCATCATCCGTCGGATCACGAGACGCCACAATCCGTTCGGCGATTGTCACTGCTTCCGCTGCCGCCAGTAATCTCGTCATCCAAGCTTGCGCGCCAGGATCAATAAGCGAAACAAAATAATGTCTAGCCAAAACGTCGAAGAGGTGCCGTTCGGTGGCGGTGGATTTGCAGCAGTCTGCGCTGCTCAAGAAGATGCACAGCTAAAGCTGGTAGGGATTGGTCTTTTAGGATAGCGCTTTCAAGAACATTCGTGTCGGCAACCACCCTCATCCAGCACGCGGCGCGACTTCCTGTTGAGCCTGCTTCACCAGCCGGTCGATATCCTCATCGCTAAGGCCAACCGCGACGACACGTACGCGTGATTCGCGCCGTCCGGGCACTAATTCCTGTTCTTGCTCGATTGTGATGACGACGCGCTCGTCGGAGCCAATGCCGCGCAGAGCAAGCTCAGCGCCAACTTTGGTTGCGGTGGTCTCGATCACTTCAGTTCGCGACGGCATTGCCCCTAAGCTCCCCCCATCAAAATTAGGGGTTTCAGTCTTTCGGTCAAACTTGCCGATTTCGCCGCTACTCCTGTTAAAATCGGCTCATTCTTTACAAAATGGCTGTAATCCCTTTCCGGCATGATCAGCGGTTCCGAAGGAGTGCGTTAGTCGGGCGGCTAAATGTCTCCTTTTTCTTAATCGAATCTCCCGTAATGCAACGGGCGACTAAGGATACGTGCGGCGCCGGAGCGTCGTGCCTATTGCGGTGCGCCTCGATGACGATTTCAACGTCTTAGTCCAGCTTCACAAGAAAGCGGAGAAGACGTTCAAACGAAAACGGCCGCAATTCCCGGCACAGCATGTTCGATACGTCAGGCTGGCGAAGGCCAAACAAATCTAGGTGATTATAGGTATTCCCCCTGCACCCGTGAAACGCAAATGGAATGACTGATTAGCAAGCAGAGTAACATCGGCGGCTCCGGTCAGAAATTTACAAAACACAGCCAATTGACGAGGGCAACCTTGTCGCTGGATACTCCCAACATCGGGACGCCGGCGACGTGCTGCAAGAGTTGATCGAGGCGATTCCGCAGGCTCATGCGGCATTTCCGGCATCACCGGAGTACCTTATTAGGTTCGCAACAGCCGCTCAGCAGTGAAGGAGTAACCGTTGTTTTCTGGAGTTCGCTAAATCGAGCCAGCGTCGCTCGCGAGCTCGAAAAGCATCGCATAACAAAACGGCTGCGGTTTGCTCAGGTGGAGAAATAATGAAGCTCAAAGATAAAGCCGTATTGATCACCGGCAGTGGCTCCGGACTGGGGCGCGAAATGGGGCTGCTCTTTGCCGTCGAGGGTGCGCGAGTCGGCATTAATGACATTCGTCCCGAGGCTGCCCAGAACGTTACCACCGAGATTCAACGCGCCGGCGGTGTTGCCACGGCCTTCGTCGCGGATGTTGCCAGCAGCGCTGCGGTCAAGCAGATGTTCAGCGATTTTCTGGCTGCTTATGGAACGATTGACGTGCTGATCAATAATGCCGGAATAGCGCGAACACGTCAGTCTGACCAGCAGGTGCTGCTCGCGACCACCGATTTGACTGATGATGATTGGCATAAGATGCTGGCAACGCATCTCGACGCCACTTTCTACTGTACTCGTGAAGCGCTCAAGACAATGATACCGGCCAGCCGCGGCCGAATTATTAATATCGGCTCGATTGCGGGCACCGCCGGTTTACCGTTCGCCTCGCATTACTGCGCGGCCAAGGGCGGAATCATTTCGTTCACGAAGTCAGTCGCACTCGAGGTTGCGAAACATGGAATCCTGGTCAATGCGATCGCCCCAGGGTTCATCGAGACGCCGATGACTGCCTTATTGACGGCAGAAGCCCGCGAGTGGGTAATCCGGAGTACTCCGGCCGGGCGCCTCGGTCAGCCGCGCGATATTGCCGCAGCAGCCCTTTATCTTGCCTCGGACGATTCATCTTTTATGGTCGGACAGGTTGTGAGTCCTAACGGCGGCTGGACTACTGCATAACCGCAGATACGCAGAATTGCCGATGAACGGATCGTTGAAGCGCCGGAGGCCGTCCGGGCGACCCTACAAAGCCCATCAAGCTAGCGGCGAATGAGGAGACTGCGAATAAATCTCGGATCGATCTCGTGCCGAGAGTCTATCTCGCCCAGGTCTTCTTCGAGCATATTCAAGCAAGACGTAACGAATGGCTGGCTGCGTGCGCGCAAAGCCGGATCCAGCCGGCTCTCCAAAACCAGGCGCACCGATTCATCAAACTGGCTGGCCAATTGTGCCGGCCGGCTGGGGGTCATAACAGCCCGTCGTATCTCGCGCAAACGGGCAGCTTCAAGCGGCTCGAAGACCAGCCGCCCGTCGAGGTACTGACGCACGAACATCGTCAGCAAAATCTGGCTCAGCCGGATCTCATGTCCTGCGATATTCGCGCGGAAGCGAGCCGAGGCAATATCCAGCCCCACTAACGAATTAAAAAGGCCGGGAATCGCGTCGAGTTGCTCCAACACAGCGTAGCTGAGGTGCAGATCACGAATTGAACGAAACTCTCGCATCGTCGCCGAACCATCATGGTCGAGCCCACCATAGAATTGCGGCCGCCGCTGAAGGAAGCCGGCCAGCGCCTCACGATAGGGCGAATCCAAATAGAGGACCTCGCGGGGACGCTCGCTGCTCAGGCCCAGCTTGCTCATTAGTGCTGCGGCACGCTTGCGCAGATCGACGGTAAGGCTGACTCCCAACCGAAACAGCAACTGCAGATGGGTAGCGCGCAAGTGCTCGATGGCCGACGTGAGATCGCCTGCGGCGAGCGTTTCGAGGCCGAGATTGAGGTAGTTGTGAGTCATCTCGACCGCGACCCGCACCCCCTCCGGATCCCCGAAATCTACCGAGCGGGCAACCAGCACCTGGTTCGAGACAATCGCCATCTCACTGCGCAATTGCCGCTGGCCCTGGGCGGCAAAGCCTGCGGTCAGCGCCATATTGAACAGCGAGTTTTCGGCGGTACTCAATACTGGCGCCATCTCCGGCGGCGTCAGACCATTTCCTTCGGCTGCATCACGTAGGGGCGGCACATACTCGGAACGGAGCTCGAGGAATTTCTGCGGATCGATATAGCTGAACAGCGCTTGTGCCTCGTAGTAATCAGGAAAACCATGATCGGCGAGGCGGGCGCTGCGGAACTGATAGGCTTGCTCCTGCAGTTCAGCCTCAACGCCCCAATAGATCTCCTCCATCAACGCAGCAAAGTAATTGTAATCTCGCTCGAAAGCTTCTTCTAAAAACTCAAGCAGAAACTGATGAATGGTGTCATACCGAATCGATTCGATCAGGTAATGTTCATCGAATTGCACAAAGCGATCCGATGGCGCATCTGGTACGTCTTGCGGCGCGTCGAGCCGATGCACGCGGATGTACTGGCGCAATAGCAATGATACGAGCTCAAGATCGGCTCCCATCAAGCCGTCGGCGAGCCGCTTGCGTCCGCCTTCAGCAATTGCCTCCACCCACTCACGCATTCGCTCCAGGTCCGGCTGATCCTTCTGCCAGCAGTCGAGGTCAAACAACCATCGAACCTGCTCGGGAATTGCCATACTCAACAGGTCGCCGGCGTCAGCCATGCCAATTTCCTTAAGCGTATAAAAAAGGGTCTCAGGCGCAAAGGAACGGACCAGCCGCTCGGCGTCAGGCGACGAGAGGATCAGATCGCGCTTTTGACGCGCAGGCAGACCATACAAAAACTCGAGTTTCTCCTGAAATGGCAGGTTAAGGAATTCTTCTTGCCTGACCGTACTCATTACGCCAACCAACGCCCGACAGGCCCCAGCTTGTTATTCTGCTCTGCAGCGTCTCGCGATTGCATACACCTGAACTAAAAAACTTGACCAGTTTTCAGGACCAGGCCGTAGGTAGCGGCCTGACCGCCGCAGCCATGCTACTTTAGCATGAGTGAAATCAGACCGCATCGCGGCCCACCGTTCCAGTGCCAGTTTTCCCGTGGCAATGACCATCGCCGGGAGTGACCCGAGCGGCGGCGCGGGCTTGCAAGCGGACCTTAAGACCTTCGCTGCCTTGAAGGTCTATGGCCTGTCTGTGATTACGGCGGTCATCGCCCAGAACACTACGCGTGTGTCGCAGGTCGCGGCCGTCGCCCCGGAGATGGTTGCGGCTCAGCTCGAAGCTATCACCGCAGAGCGACTCCCCCATGCGCTAAAAATCGGGGTGCTTGGCTCGACCGCGGTCGCAGAACTGGTGGCAAAGAGCTTGGATTCGCTCAACTTGCCTGCTCCCGTGCTCGATCCGGTACTGGTCGCAAGCAGTGGCACGCGCCTGCTTGAACCCGCGGGCGAGCGCATCCTGCTTTCATCTTTGATACCGCGGGCTGCCTTGGTGACGCCGAATATTCCGGAAGCTGAGGTCTTGAGCGGAATTCAAATTAACGGGGTCGCGTCGATGCGTCGCGCTGCGCGGGCCTTGCACAAGCTGGGCCCGCGCGCGGTTTTAATCAAGGGAGGACATCGGCCCTCAAGAGTAACGGCCAACGGCCGAACATCAAACGCGATCGATTTGTTCTTTGATGGCTGCCGCTATATCGAGTTTAGCGCGCTCCGGGTTCCAGGGGACGGCGCACATGGCACCGGTTGTGCCTTATCGGCGGCGATTGCCGCGTGGCTGGCACGGGGTGCCGAACTGGAGACCGCCGTCGGCCGAGCCAAGCGGTTTATCACCCGTGCCTTGAGAAGCCGCTTGCGGCTTGGAAACGGCCGCTGGGTAGTCGATCATTTCGCGCGCTGAGCGTTGTCCTGCAAGATTCTTAACTTGACGTTAAGAGATCGGCAATTGCGCCATCCTCTCAAGTAGGCGACGGCCGGCCAACACTTACCCGTATAGCCGGATGGGAGACCGGCAGCGACCCTACTTCTTTTGCTCCATGGCACCACCGCAGCATTTGATTGTGCCGCCGCCGCCCTTGGTGACGATCACCTGCGAGCCGCATTTTCCACACATGTAAACTTTACCGAGCTGATTTGCCATTTCTGCCCTGCTCCAAGATTTTTGTTGTCGTTGCAGCCACCTGGCTGCGTAGGAATAGTTAATTGCCTTTGAAAACCGGTCTTCGCTTTTCCAGAAAAGCCCTCACCCCCTCGGCGCGATCGGCTGTGGTCTGCAACAAGGCATAGAGGTCCTCTTCAAGCCGAATGCCCTGCTCGACAGTCATATCCATTCCTTTGCGCACCGCTTCCTTGACCAGGCGGACACCGATAGGGCCGCGGCTTTCAATCGTTGCGAACACATCGCGGGCGACCTGGTCGAGTTTTCTTCCATCCGGTGCAAGGTAGGTCACTAAGCCCAGTCGCAGCGCCTCCTTACCATTTATAGTCTCACCCGTCAGTAACATCTTGAGACCTTGCGCCGCACCGATCAGCCGCGGCAAGCGTTGGGTCCCCCCAAAGTGCGGCAGCATTCCGCGTTGTAGTTGTGTCAGCCCAAATTGCGCCTTCGTCAGCGCTATCCGGATGTCGAGTGCCAGCGCCAGTTCCAAACCCTCATCCAAGGCATCACCGTTGAGAATGGCGATCGTAGGTTTGGATACAGCGTGGACTGTTTCCACCACCCGACCATCAACCTGCGGGTCAAACCCGGTGCTGAAAGTGCGGCCTGCGCCGGTAATAGCCCAGGCGCGAACCGCATCATCATCTTCAACGGCCTCGGCCAATTCCATCAGCTCGATTGCCATTGGCAGGCTTACCCGGTTGCGCTCGGCGGGGCGTGTCAGTGTCGCGAGCACGCAGCCGGCCTCGCGATGGACCTCCACGGATCCCGCTTCGGTGGTAGTAACAGGCGGGCTCGCGCGGCGAGACCCACGTAAGTCGGCAAGCCTCGGCGAGAGAATTTGACGGGAGGTTCGCTTCACCGAAACTCAGGGTTCAATGCTGGGCCTGCGCCTGCTCCTGCTCACGGGCGTGCAGTTCTTTGCG
>JAMXLL010000194.1 GCA_024281015.1 Candidatus Binataceae bacterium | reverse complement strand
TTACATATTCTCGATAATCGCCTTACCAAATTCCGAGCACTTGAGCAGTTTGGCGCCACTCATCAGCCGCTCGAAATCATAAGTCACCGTTTTGTTGGCAATGGCTTTCTCCATTCCTCGGATGATCCCGTCCGCCACCTCTTGCCATCCCAGGTGCTCGAACATCAGGACACCCGACAGAATCACCGAACCAGGGTTGACCTTATCCTGGTTGGCGTATTTTGGAGCGGTCCCGTGGGTTGCCTCGAAGATGGCATGACCGCTGACGTAGTTGATGTTGGCGCCAGGAGCTATGCCAATGCCGCCAACCTGGGCCGCCAAGGCATCTGATAGATAATCGCCGTTCAGATTCATGGTGGCAATCACGTCAAATTCGTCGGGACGGGTCAGGCATTGCTGGAAGGTAATATCCGCAATGTTATCCTTGACCAGCAGTTGACCGGCCGGTGGATTGCCTCCGCAATCATCCCATCCGACAGCACGTCCCTGGTATTCCCGCCGGGTAAGCTCGTAACCCCAATCGCGGAAGGCTCCCTCGGTGAACTTCATGATATTGCCTTTGTGGACGAGGGTAACGCTTTTGCGTTTGTGAGCGATGGCATAGTCCAGCGACGCACGGATGAGACGCTCTGAGCCTTCACGGGAGACAGGCTTAACGCCGATCCCCGAGGTCTTGGGAAAACGGATCTTGGTGACGTCCATCTGGCTCTGGAGAAAGTCGATGACCTTGCGTGCCTCGGGGCTCTCTGCCTGCCATTCAATGCCCGCGTAGATATCCTCGGAATTCTCGCGGAAAATCACCATGTCGAGCTTTTCGGGACTTTTGACGGGACTGGGCACACCCTTGAAGTAGCGGATTGGACGCAGGCACACGTAAAGATCGAGCAGTTGACGCAAAGCGACGTTCAATGAGCGGATTCCGCCGCCGACCGGCGTGGTTAACGGCCCCTTGATTCCGACCAGGTATTCACTGAACGCTTCGACAGTTTCATCCGGCAACCAGGTGTTGAAGTTTTTATAGGACTTTTCGCCTGCGAAGACCTCCATCCATGAGATCTTACGCTTGCCGCCATAGGCTTTTTCGACCGCGTGGTCGAAGACGTACTGCGAGGCGCGCCAGATATCGGGACCAGTGCCATCGCCTTCGATGAACGGAATTATGGGCTGTTCCGGCACCCGGAGCTTGCCGCCCGCCATCGTGATCTTCTCGCCTTCGGAGGGAACCTTAATATGTTTAAACGCCATCTGCCCTGCTCTCGTTCTCGAAGAATTGCGCGTTTTTGCTTGCCCAACATGGCGCTGTTGTGCCGCGGCTCTAATCAGCTCGCGCGGAGGACAGAGACCAAATGGGCGCTTTGCAAAACGCGCCTATCATACAACAAACGTCGGCCGTTAGCATCCAGCCGGATGTCGGACGTCGGTTACTCCTGTGCGGGCTGCTTGTTATATTAGCGGGCGAACACAGGTAAGTTGCGAATGGACATTGCTGTGGCGAACCATCGCCTCGTCGGGCCGATTCAATAGTCCCCGGCATGGGGCAAAGCCGCTGCCGCAATATACCACAGCATCGCCTGACACAGCGGCTCAGGCCTGAGCGAGATTCGCTGGTGTAGTGCGTGAAGAAAATACGGCCGGTGAAAAAATGGATTTCAGGTATACGCCCGAAGAAGAAGCATTTCGCGCCAAACTGCATTCATGGTTAGAAACGACTCGCGCCGAAGTATTTGGCCGCGGCGGCGAACCAGGAGGCTCGACCGCAAGTCTCCTCGATGTCGGTGACGAGTCACGATGGAAGCGGCTGCTTGAATATCACCGGCGACTTTACGATTCGGGTTATGTGGCGGTGCACTGGCCCAAGGAGTATGGCGGCGGTGGCGCGAACCTGATGGAGCAAGCGATCTATCAAGACGAGGTGCTGAGCTTCGGACTACCACTATACGGCGCCAATCAGTTAGCCATCGACCGAATCGGGCCAACCCTGATGTTCATGGGGAGCAAGCAGCAGAAAGATCGTTATTTGCACAAGATGCTGACTGGCGAGGAGATTTGGTGCCAGGGTTATTCGGAGCCCAACGCCGGCTCCGATCTCGCCGGCCTGCAAACCCGTGCGGTAATTGATGGCGACACTTTTGTGGTCAGCGGGCAGAAGGTGTGGACCAGCCTGGCTCATCGGGCGGACATGCAGGTCCTGCTGGTGCGGACCGATCCCGAAGCTCCCAAACACAAGGGGATCTCGTATTTGCTGGTTGACATGAAGAGCCCGGGCATTACCATCCGCCCGCTGGTTCAGATTACCGGAGAGGCGGGTTTCAACGAGGTCTTCTATGACAATGTAAGGGTGCCGAAGGAGAACCTGGTAGGCGAGCTTAACCAGGGCTGGCAAGTCTCGATCGCGACTCTGATGTACGAACGAGTGTCGGGCGGGACGCGGCACCCGGTCCAGCGAACGATTACTGAATTGCTCAAGCTTTCCCGTAATGTCCAATTTGAGGGGATGGCTGCGAACCGGCACCCGTACGTACGCCAGCGATTGGCGCAGTTTGCGGTGGAAGCAGAATGTTTGCGGCTGAGCCGTTACCGCTCATTGACCTCCCAGCTAAAAGGAAAAATTCCGGGCCCGGAAAGTTCCTTCGGCAAGCTTTTCGCTACCGAACTCAATCTGCGGGTTGCAATGTTCGCCGATGAGTTGCTCGGGATGAGCGCGACGGTCGACAAGGGGCCAGGTGCGGTTGAGGGCGGGCGATGGATGCAGCGTACCTTGTCGGCGCGCGGGCTGACAATTGCCGCCGGCTCAAGCGAGATTCAACACAACATTATCGGCGAGCGAGTGCTGAAACTGCCAAAAGGTTACTAAGCAGCCGTTCCGGGACCCGTCAGGTTGGAACCGGAATTGACCTCGCTTGAAAGCAGCTTGGGGTCGATCGTGGTTGTCCCCGGCGGTTACGCGCTCGCGAAACGCTACGCGCCGATATGCTCGCAGATCTGAATTTCAGCAGCGTCACACATCTGATTGATTCCCGCTGGGTGGTGGCGGCCGGCGTGCTGACCGCCTGGATCGTCGTCTTGCTGACGATCAAGCGATTACTGCTGGCGGTATCGCGGGCTGTGGTCAAGCGGCCTCATCTGCAGCACTTCGGCCTGATTATCGACGCCAGCGCTCCCGCCCTGACTCTCGCAATAGTAGTAATCGGCATAGAAATCGCGGCTCAAATTGCGCCTCTGCCGCAAGTCTGGCGCAATAACGTCGCGATTTTGGTTACCGCCGGGATAGTCGCCGCGCTCGTAATTTTCACTGATCGAATCTCGCGGCTGTGGTTGCGAAGGGCAGCTATCCGCTACCGGCTATTCACCGAGGGCTACGGGATCGTAAGCGGCGTGGTGCGCGGCGTTATAATCGCGCTCGGCCTGCTGATGTTCCTTGACAGTGTCGGCATAGCAATAGGTCCGTTGCTGGCCTCGCTCGGGATTGGCTCGCTGGCAATTGCGCTTGCCCTGCAAGAAACAGTCAAGAACATTTTCTCCGGGCTTTTTTTGATCGCCGATAAGCCTTTGGAAGTGGGCGATTACGTAAAGCTGCAAAGCGGTCAGGAGGGCCGGCTCTTCGAATTGGGATGGCGCAGCAGCAAATTTCGGATGCTCACCAGCGAAGTAGTGGTGGTGCCTAACTCGCAATTGGTCGACAGCATTGTCACCAACTACCGCGCGTATGATGGCGATGTCGCGGTTGCAATCGAGCTGTCAGTTCTCAACTCGAACAATCCTGTGCACGTCGACCGTGTTGCCCGCGAGGTGGCACGTGAAGTGATGGACTGGGTTAGCCCGGGCGAGTCCAACTTCGAGCCGCAAGTATTCTTTCAGGGATTCAGCGGTAATTTGATCAACCTGACGGTCCTGATCCATGCCCGCTCGAGCGAATTGATTACCACTATCCGGAGTGAATTCATCAAGCGCGTTCTGGCGCGCTTCGCGCGCGAGGAAATCAAGCTGCCGGCCTGATTAAGATTCGGCTTCACACCCGCCGGCCCCAGGGGTTATCGGTTACCGGGGCGAGGTGTTGCCAAGGACAAATTACCCGCTCTCCAGGTGAAGCTGACAAACGAGTCTGGGAGGTGCGTCAAGGAATGATTCCTCAAGGGGAAAATTATCTGGCTTACGCAGATGCATCATGCGGAAAACTCGAGGTCATAACTGCGAGTTATGGACCAGGCGGTCGAGGTGCCCGTGTAGCTCACACAATCGCGTCTTCACCATTCGGCTTGATTCTGATTGCGGCGACTTCGAGCGGCGTGTGCTGGCTGGGGATTCATGATTCCGCAGCTTATCTGGAAGCCGAACTACAGCGGGACTTTTCGCGAGCTGCCATTGTTCATGGAGATGATGAGCTGCGGGAACTGGCAATCGACGTCGTGGCGTTTATCTGCAGCGCCAAGGCATCACTGCGCCTTCCGGTGGATATTCGCGCTACACCCTTTCAATTAGCGGTGTGGCGTGAATTGTGTGCCATTCCACCCGGCGCAACGCGTTCGTACGGGGAGATAGCGGGGCGGGTTGGACGACCTCGCGCTGCGCGGGCAGTTGGGCATGCGAACGGGTCGAACCCGCTAGCCATATTAATCCCGTGTCATCGGGCGGTCGGGGCCGGCGGGCGACTCACCGGCTACCGTTGGGGTTGTGAATACAAACGCCGCCTGTTGGAACATGAGCGCTTCGCGCTCGGTACCGGGAATCAGCAAGCGCTAAATTTGCGCAATTCGCGCGACGCGTAGCGGCCGTTACGAAACGGTCCATCCCCCATCGATTATGAAAGGCGCGCCTGTGGCGAAGGACGAGTCGTCGCTAGCCAGGAACAGGGCTACTTTGGCGATCTCTTCTGGCTCCGCCATTCTTCCGAGCACCGAGATGCGCTGGATTGCTTTGGGGTTGGGCGGTTGGCCTTTGCGAATACGCTCCGCCATCGGAGTCTCGATGGCTCCCGGACAAATCGCGTTGACCCTGATGTTGTAGCGCCCGTATTCGAGCGCGGCCACGCGGGTAAGAGCGATGACGCCGGCTTTTGAAGCGCAATAGCCGGCGCCGCCGCGTGCGGCGACCAAGCCCGCGATTGAAGCCTGATTAATGATCGAGCCGCCGCCCGCCTTTATCAGGTGGGGCAGAGCGTACTTCATGCCGAGAAACACCCCACGCAAGTTGATCGCGATCACGCGATCAAACTGCTCCTCGGTCATATTGGAGAGAAAATTCGACTCTCCTTCGATTCCGGCGTTGTTATAGATGATATTCAGGGCGCCGAAATGGGCGACCGTCTCCTCGATCATTTTCTGCACATCTTCTGACTTCGAAACGTCGGCACGCAGCGGCAACGCCTGCCCCCCGCTGTTGACGATTTCAGATGCGGTCTGTTGCACTTGCTGCGCGTCGATATCAACCGCGGCGACTTTGGCGCCTTCCTTGGCGAAAATGAGCGCCGTGGATTTGCCCATCCCGGAGGCGGCGCCGGTAATCAGGGCGACTTTGTTAGCGAGCTTCATTTCCTGCGATCTCCTTGTTTGTTCCGGCTTCCGCCGTAACGGTTGAGGCTTCCGCCCTGGTTCAACTGACGTGTGGCACTGCTTGTGCTCGAATAGCTTCGCCGTAGGCAATAGCATTGATGGCATGGGGTTGAGAACCGAAAAGGGCGGCGGAATGCGGTACGCTTTGGTGCTGGTGGTAGTCGTTATGGTGCTGGCAGGCGGGCGGGCGGTGGCGCAACAATTCGATTTGCCCCAGCAATCGTCACAGGGTCAGGCACCGGCTTACCGGCGTTTGTCGCCCATTCCTAGCCCGCTTCCACCCGCGCCCCCAGGCTCGGATGTTCGTACCTTGCCCCAAGTCGCACCACAGGGCCCTGTCCCCGGCCCGTCTTCTGCATATCAGCCTCCGGTTCATGCTCAGCCTGAGCCGACACCTCCACGCGGACAGGCTTACCAGGCTCAGCCGGTCCTGCCGGCGATTTTTCGTGGATGCTGGCAGGGGCGGGTCGAGTACCTTGATTCACTAGAGCGGCTGCCAGGAGGTGCCAGGCTCGGATTCTGGACGCCTAAAACGTACCGGCTATGTTACCGGCGAATTGGCGACGGGCCTTTCGTATTGACCTTTACAGAAGCCGGCATTGAACCGAATGATCGAATTATCAACGCACAAGGTCGAATGACCCTATTGTCGTCAGACGGGCGCCGTTATGCGTCAATGCGCTCGGATCTCGATTTTGATGAATACCGCAGGCACGCCAGTTACTCTGGCAATGATACCTTCGCCGTACATGAAATAGCGGATCTCGACTGCAGCATCCAATCTGACGGCATGCACGTTAAGGGTATCGTCACCGGCTCGCGCAACGGAGCACCATGGTTCCGTGCGCGATGGCATGCCGTGTTCATGCATGAAGGCGAACCACCCCAGCAAGTAGAGGCACCGCCCGAAGGAATTCCTGAGTAGGGTGTTCGAACTCGTTCTGGACGCCGCACGGGTCGATCAATGGCGAAGGCGGCCGTCCAGATCGACACGCGTCCTTAGAACGGTTAGCTCTTGCGAGGTGGGCAGGTCCGTGATCGGGACCGAATCAGGAATGACCAACTCAAAACCGGTCGCTTGTACCACCGTCTCGAGACTGATGCCAGGATGCAGCGACTTGAGCCGCATCCGCTTCGATTCTTCAGCAAAATCCATGATGCATAAAGGCGTGATGCAATATTTTGGGCCACCCCCCGGAATACCCATTCGCCGCCGGGCATCCGCACCTCCGCTGCCCCATCCATAGGCGCTGATATAGTCACATTTGTTCACGAACAGTCGCGGGTTGTGATTGTTGAGGACTATGTAATAGCGGCCCACATGGGTACTCAGGGTGGGGGTGCCGACCGAGCCCGGCCCGCGAAATTTGAGGCGACGGTAGTCCGGACCGACACCAATCAAGTTGGTATTCCCGTGAGCGTCTACCTGAATGCCGCCGATGAAGAATACGTTGTTTGACCAGTCCTTCACACGATCAAAGCGGTGACCTGTATCACTGTACGATTCCGCCCAACGCACCACCCGACTGTCCCATCCAAACGCGGGCATCGGAATTGTCTCCAGGTGCGCGACGTTCATTCGTGCACCGAGGAACACGAGCTCCATATTAGGTCCGTGAGTAAGATGCGCCAGGCGCACAGCTGCTTCGGCTACCGGCGTGGCGACACCTACCCGGAGTACCTCTCCGTCGCACAGGTCGCGGGCAAGAAAAACCGCCATCAGTTCGGGGATCGAGTAGTCATTCGGCATTGGCGTCGAACGTCCATGAGAATTGGTCAGAACAGAGTCCTTCTGTCGCTTGCCATCTACGCCCAGATTTTACTTGCGAGATGGACTGCTCTGCACCGCGAGGCCGAGCGCGCATCAATACTCATGCAGCGAGAACAGCCGCTTGAGCCCTATCTCCTCCAGGTAGTCAATATGGGTGGGCGGGCGACGGCAGTAGCGATCGAGATAGGCCGCCATCGCAGCGCTCCTACCCTCAGCCAAATCCGACGAGGCGGAAGTGTACTCTCTCAGGTGCTCATTATCCTGTGAGTAGAAACCTCGCGAGTAGAAAGGATGGGCGCCGAAGGGGCCACGGACGATAGCATCGGCCCCTGCGATTGTGGTCTTCCACGGATCGGCGCGCACCTGCTCGTTGGAGATGATCCCTTCGACCTGGACGATCGTTCGATCCGCGGCACGATGCATGAACAAATCGAGCCATCCCGGCCCGCCGTGATGCTGCACATTACCGTACGCGTCGGCGGCCGCAGCATGTAGGATGGTGACATCGGGCTTGATGGGAGGGACCGCGAGGAGGCTCTCACCACTGATTGGGTCTTTGAAGAGTTTCAGATCGGGATTGATCTCGGGCAGCGATGTTCCGATGCCGCCGCGCCAGGGCAAGAAGGGCAACATCTGGGCCGCGGCCTGCAGCCCGGCGCACAAAATGCCCTCTTCACATTCCCATATTTCGATGTCGCCTCGCTCGGCTGCTCGCCGGAAGGTGGGCATTACAGGATTACCAAAGCCGCCGCCGGCATAATAGCTGATCGCCTTGCGCGTACATCCCGCCGCGACCAGCAGATCAAGCGAGAAACCCGCGTCTACTATGGTGAGATGCTTTACTCCGCGGCGGATTATATGCCGGACAATCGCCATCGGTGCAGGCTGCCCGATGGCGATTGTCATTCCGTCGGCAATCCAGCTTGCCGCTTCGAGTTCATCGATGATGCGTTGGTGCCGCCTGATGTTCATGGGCTCAAGCTGCGGCGGAAGTGTGGCGCGACCGCGTAATTTCCGAACCGGGCATTTAGCGCCAAGGCCTTGATCTCGCGGTGTGTTTTAGGGCGAAGCTCAATGAGCCGCACCTCGTTGTGTGGCAGCTTCATCCCGCAGGCTCTCCCAACGATCGATAATCCTTCCGACGATTCGTGGATGACCGTGTTCGAAGTAGGCAATAATTGCTGCCAGTGCGGCGATATTACCGCCGATGATGTTCCACCATCCGATTTCTTCCACGGCGGTTGAGTCCAGGAAGGTCACGAATGCGAAGAAGCAGAGTTCAAACCAAACGAATAAAATGAGCTCACCCAGCGCCAGCACCGGTTCGCGCTCAGATGCGACCATCAGGATTGACGAGGCGATTCCAAACATGATGAACGCGAAAAAATGGAGGAAGGTGTAGCCCAGCACTATCGCAGTCGTCACCGCGAAGCCCTCCGGCTGATGCAGCGCGTTGAAAACGATCGCTCCTAGCAGCGCTGGGGTGTGGAAAGGATGACCCGTGGCGACATCATAAATCAGGAACCAAATCGCGACGATTACACCGCCGATAATTCCCGACACGATTCCTTCGCGCATTACCCCAGTCCACTGCCCCATCATGTTTTGCGCGAGTAGCGGCTGCCTCCACAGAAAGAAACCGAGCATGCCGGCGGTAGCCATAAGGTTCCCTGCGATAATCTTCCACCACGGCATGGCAGCCTCGGCCGCCGGCCCGGCCAGCATTAGCAGCGCAATAAAAAACACTTCGAAAGCAATGGTGAAGATGAGCAGCGTACCGAATAACTCGGGATGGGTCTCGGCTCCGTCGATAAGCAGCGCTCCGATGGCGCCGAGTGCGGCGAAGACCGCGAAATGGGCGAGAGTATACTCAGCAACCAACGTCCACGCCGGCCCGGTGAGCGCTACTGGCGTGCGAGTGCCATGCAGCAGAGCTGCTGCCAACAGAGCCGGGGTCCGGAGTGGATGACCGCTAGCGGCGTCGAAAACCAAAAACCACAGCGCGATTATTAGCCCTCCGAGCAGTCCGGCCATCACTCCGTCCGCGATAATTCGTCCCTTTGATTGCTGCATGGGTTCTCCTCCGTTGATGGGAGTCGTGAACCTGTCTGTTGGACCAAGCAAGCCCTTTCAGGGCGTCCGGCAATTAAACTTCATACTCTAACCCTTGTAAGGCTTTTCAGCGCACCCCGCAAGCCCTGAACATAAGGCGTACTGACCGTCAAATGGAGCTGTGCTAATGTCAGCTTCGGGGCGAGATGACCGGTCCCGGGCGGGAACTTCCATAGAGCACTTGAGCTATATCCTCGCGGCAGCCGACGGTGGAATTGACCGTGGTCAGCGCGCTAAAATCGGCCGTCAATGGATGCTCAGGAGATTAAGCAATTAATCGAGCAGGGTCTGCCGGACGCGCATGTTGAGGTGCGCGATACGACCGGCGGCGGCGACCATTTCGAAGCCGTGGTGGTTAGTAATTCGTTCGAGGGCAAAGGTCTGGTGGAGCGACATCAGACCGTTTATGGGACCTTAGGTGACGCGATGCGTGAACGAATCCACGCGCTGTCGCTGACCACCCTGACCCCTGTACAGTATTCGAATCGGAGGTAACGCGAATGTCAGAGGTGATCGACCGTATCCGTTCCGCGATCACGAACAACCGTATCTGCGTTTTCATGAAAGGCAACCGCAATTTCCCCATGTGCGGATTCTCCGCGGCTACCGTCCAGGTTTTCGAAGAACTCGGCGCGCCATATGGGACTGTGGACGTGCTGAGCGATCCTGAGTTGCGCGACGAAATAAAGACCTATAGCAATTGGCCCACCATTCCCCAGGTCTTTATTGACGGCAAGTTCATCGGCGGTTGCGATATCATTCGCGAGCTGTACGAAACCGGTGAATTACAGCAGCTCGTCAAATCTGCTCCGAGTCAATCCGCGTAGCGGACAGGATTATGCTGGCGGGGCGGCCGAGCCGCCCCAAATCGCTGGACAGAATTGACCTTGGACTAAGCGGCGTGCCGAGTCGGGCTTATTGCGCCTGTACTACTTCGAGCATCAAGGCTGAAGCCGCCCGGTCCCATCGCTGCCACCATCAACAGCCCACCCATGATGGCGATGTTCTTGAGATACATGATCTGCTGAATCAGCGCGCTCATAACCTGATGTTGCTGTACTGCCTGACTGTAATCCGCGACGTGGAATATCAGAGTTACCGGAATCAACCACAAAAAAATGATCAGTGCGGCCCATCGCGCTTTTAAGCCCACGATCATAAGTAATCCGCCGACTAACTCCACCGCCGCACTAACGTACAATCCCGGATAAACAAGCGTGGAAGGGATTCCAGCGTTGGCAAAATGGGCGGAGGTCGCACCGGCGAAATTGCTCATATGGGTGATCTTGCCCAATCCGGAATAGACGAAAATCAGCGCCAAAAGAATTCGTCCCACCAACGCCGCTACATTGCGCAACGACTCCATAGGAGAGTTCCTCCTGCGCCGCGGAATTCGGCCCACCCGGCGCGTGGATTAGAGAATATCGACTGTGACCAGATGATCAATGAAGTTTTATCAACCTGCAGTATGCTTTGCTAACTAGCCGCTCGCCGCTTCGAAGTTCAGCTTCCGAAATTGACCCCATAGAATCGCCCGGGATTAGCGCGCAACAGCGAGTCACCGACATCGTCAGGGAAGGGACTTAGCTTCTCACGGAGCTCATTCAGGGCGCCCGGATACAGACAATCGAAATGGGGGTAATCGGCGCCCCATAGAATGTTGTGCTCTAAGCCATGATCGACCACATAGCTGAGCGTGGTCTCGTCGGCATCGTATGCGATCCAGCATTGCCGACGGAAATAATCCGAGGGCTTCTGCTTCATCCACGGCACCAGTTTCCCCATCTTCTCGTAATGGCCGTCCAGCCGGTCGAGCCAATAGAGAATCCATCCCGACCCGGCTTCAAGGAAGGAGACCCGTAGCTTCGGATGGCGCGCGAGCACGCCGCCGCAAATGATGTCCATCGAGGCCATTTCCTGTTCGAGCGGATGGCAAATCACATGGCTGAAGAACAGATCGTTGTTGGGATAGCGCTCGCTGGCGACGCTCGGGATAGTATCGATGGCAAAACTGCCGTGTACGGAAATCGGAAGATCAAGCTCTTCGGCAGCTAACCAGAAGGGCTCGTAAGCGGGGTCGTTGAGCCGCCGGTGATTGTAGGGGGTGGGGCGAATCGTCGCGCCGCACAACCCTAGCTCGCCGATAGCCTTCAGTTCTGCAACTGCCAGGCTAATATCCTGCAGTGGCACGGTGCCCACCCCATACAGGCGCCTTGGGGCAATCCTGCAAAAGTCGGCCACCCACCGGTTATAGGCGTTGCAGGTAGCCGCAGCCACTTCCGGGTCTCGTATTCCGGCGTAGAGCAATCCAATGGTCGGATAGAGCACGCTCGCGGCAAGTCCCTCGGTATCAAGCACCTGCAAGCGAGCACCTGGCTCCTTGGCGCCCGCCGGCACATCGTCCCATTTGGTCCGAAGAGTTTTTTCGAGGTCACTGAGGCCGTTTGGGATACTGGCAGCTGCTATTGGCAGTTCCTCGAACACGCGCCCCTCGATTTTCAAATAGGCGATGCCGTCTCTTTCTGCCACTTGAGGAACCAGGTCGCGATATTTGGCCGCGACGTATTCGGTGGCAATTTCATTGGGTTCCAGCAGGTGTGAATCCGAATCTACATAAATCGACATGACCCACCTCTGTGTAGATTTGAAGAGCAGCGCCTCCGCGCCTTGCTCAAGCAAATCCTTAGGGCATCTGAGTCGATTTGCAAGAAGGAGTTATCGCCGATCACCGGGGGCTTAATGAGTCGACAAAGCGCAGGGAATAGCCGCGCTCGCGCAGAGCGCAGGGTTGCCCGAATCTTGCACACTAGAACTGGCGAACTTGTAGCGGCTGGACTGTAAGGTCGCTCGATGCGGTCGTTTTTCGCGCTTATGCAATCTCATTAGTAGAGAGGAGTTTTGATTATGTCTTTGATCGAGAAATCAATAACCGTGAATGTTCCGGTTAAGACTGCCTACAACCAGTGGACCCAATTCGAGGATTTTCCGAAATTCATGGAGGGTGTTGTCTCGATCCACCAGATGGATGACAAGCGCCTACGGTGGTCCACCAACATTGCCGGAGTCCAAAAAGAGTTCGTCGCCGAAATTACCGAACAGATTCCTGACACTCGCATCGCCTGGCGCACCCAAGGCGGTGAGCATCATGCGGGAGTCGTCACCTTTCACCGGCTCAGCGACCAGGAGACCAGGGTCATGTTGCAGATGGAGTACGAGCCTCATGGGGCGATGGAAAAGGTCGGCGATATGATCGGCGTGACTTCCCGGCGAATCGAGAAAGACCTCGAGCGCTTCAAGGAATTCGTTGAACGCCGCGGGGTCGAAACGGGAGCCTGGCGCGGCGAGATTAACCGTCCCGCATAACTGATTCACGGCCCGGGGCGCCTTTGCTGGCGCCCAAGTGCGTCGGTCTGGGAAGCAACGATGGCGCGCATGAGCTTCGATCTATATCGAGCATCACCCGACAGAAGAGCGGCGCCATAACAGTGCACAGGAAATAGCAACATGAAAATGCCAGAATTCAGCGATATCGCGGAAATGGCCAAGTCGGTGTTCGGCAAGGTCGGCGAGGGCACGGGTAAGGGCGTCCAGGCGCTTAAGGGCGTCGAGTCGCTTATTGGAAAAGTCAGTGACACGGCGCAGGGGCTAGCCGAACAGGCGGAGAATCTTGCGACTCTGCACGATGAGGCGCACGCGGCCTTGGCGCGCATGAAGGAATGGGACAAGAGCCTCAAGTCCAAGCTCGAAAAAGCTCATGGCTACGCCGTCTTT
>JAMXLL010000193.1 GCA_024281015.1 Candidatus Binataceae bacterium | reverse complement strand
AAGTAGTGTTTGGTCGGCCGAAGCCGCCCGGCTTCGTCGAAGACGCCGACATGGAAATGTGTCACCGTTGGTTCGGGCAGGCTTTCGCAAGTCAAGGTTGAACCGCACCGGCCGCAAAATCCGCGCCGCGTTTTTCCCGGCGTAGAATCAAACTTGCTGATCTCACCTTTTGTAAGTGTGTAAGCCTCGCGGTCGAAAGCGACGAAAACCGAAACCGGCGCGCCAGTATGCTTACGACAGCTTTGGCAATGGCACCAATATATCCCTTTAGGCTCTCCAGTCGTGGTAAAGCGGACTGCGCCGCACAAACAGCCACCTTCAAACTGTTCAATCGTGCGACTCATACCTGATCCTCCACTCGTCGAAAGCAAACCACGAGCATCGCCAGAGCAACCATATCTGAGGTCTTGGCCAAATCAAAACCGGTGTGGCGAGTTGCAGCTATCCCCAAGCTGCCGGCGGTTGACAAGCAAAAGAACGTTGGTTAGCTTACCTGATAGCTCCCGCACTTTTGTGGCTGAGGCATCACACGTTCCACCCGTACAAGACGCCCCCATTCCTCCTCGGCGTCGGTCTTAGTGTTCTGAACGAACAGATACGAGGTAATGGTTAACAGGCGGGTGTCGCGGGCCGTTCGTGCTGTAAAGTGCCTGATGTAGTGGCGGTATCGCGATGCCCCAATTGGCGCCGCATCGTTGCCGACGCGGCGGGAAAACGTTACGGGAGGGTTGCGGGGGAGGTTTTATGCGCAAGGCTCGAGAACCAGCCAAAAGCGAATTCCACGGACAAGTCGACGAAACTTCAACACAGGGCGCTCAACCAATAGCGGCTAATCGCTATCCGAAGCGGACTCTGGCCGATGACCCAGACCAGCCGTCAGCTCAGGTGCCGCAGCAAACCGCGGTCGTACGCTCCCGCAGCGGCGCGCATCATCATCATCGCCGCGAATCGGCTACTGATGCGCCCGGACCGCGGCAAACTCCCGCAGCAAGCGCGGAGGCCGAAGCTCCCGCGGATAGCGCGCCTCCACCCGTTCAGGGTCAGCCACCTGACTTGCGTCCCAGGACAGACAGGCGAAACGGCGAGCTTTCTGTTTCCGCGGGCACACCGACGAGCGTGGTGAGCAACGGCCGACAGTTTTCGCCCACTATCGTCAGCGAGAGTGGCGCGCTGAATCTCAAGGCGCTCAAGGGTGCAAAAATAACCGAACTTGCACACATCGCCCGCGATTTCAATATTGACGGCGCGCCGAACATGCGTAAGCAGGAGATGATCTTTTCGATCCTGCAAGCACAGGCGCAGCGTAACGGCTCGATCCTGGGCGAAGGCGTGCTCGAAATCTTGCCTGATGGCTTCGGTTTTCTGC
The DNA here is from genome assembly GCA_024281015.1 of Candidatus Binataceae bacterium. Lineage (GTDB taxonomy): Bacteria > Desulfobacterota > Binatia > Binatales > Binataceae > JAMXLL01. The sequence goes on along the minus strand of JAMXLL010000193.1, from coordinate 21,009 downwards.
GAGCGCCCGATTATAACTACCTGCCCGGCCCGGATGACATTTATATTTCGCCCAGCCAAATACGCAAGTTCAACCTGCGCACAGGCGATATCGTCGCTGGCCTGATTCGGCCGCCAAAAGAGGGTGAGCGCTATTTTGCGCTGCTCAAGGTCGAGTCGATTAATTACGAAGAGCCGGAGAAGGCCCGCGATAAGATCCTGTTCGACAACCTGACGCCGCTCTATCCAGAGGAACGGATCAAGCTCGAATACGATCATGAGGATTACACGACCCGCATCATCGACCTGATTGCTCCCATCGGCAAGGGTCAGCGCGGACTGATTGTCGCCGCCCCATTTACCGGCAAGACCATGATGCTGCAAGCGATTGCTAAGGCGATCGCCCGCAATCATCCGGAAATCGTGCTGATCGTCCTCCTGGTCGACGAACGGCCGGAGGAAGTTACCGACATGCTGCGCTCCGTGCAGGGCGAGGTGGTTAGCTCAACCTTCGATGAACCGGCGACGCGCCACGTGCAAGTCGCCGAGATGGTCATTGAGAAAGCGCGCCGCCTGGTTGAGCATGGCCGCGACGTGGTCATTCTGCTCGATTCGATCACGCGCCTCGCGCGCGCTTACAACACGGTTGTACCGCCCTCGGGAAAGATTCTCTCAGGCGGTGTGGATTCTAATGCGCTACATAAGCCGAAGAAGTTTTTTGGTGCGGCGCGTAACACCGAAGACGGCGGCAGCCTGACGATCATCGCCACGGCACTCGTTGATACCGGCAGCCGGATGGATGAAGTGATCTTTGAGGAATTCAAAGGCACCGGCAATCAGCAGATTTCACTCGATCGGCGCTTGCTGGAAAAGCGCATTTTTCCAACTATCGATATCCAGCGCTCCTCCACTCGCAAAGAAGAATTGTTACTGCCGCGCAGCACCCTCAATCGGGTCTGGATTCTGCGCAAGCTGCTCTCACAGCTGAACGCAGTTGAGGCGATGGAGTTCTTGCTTGACAAGATGCAGGGGACCAAAAACAACGAAGAATTCCTCGAATCAATGAATACCTGATTCGGGCTAGGGGGTAAGCATCGATGCCTGTGCGCGCCGCTCAGTAGTCAACCGGCGCACGGAGTCCCTGTTCCTTTGATGAAGGTGAAGCGGACTGATATAAAAAGACGGGACTGCAGGTGAAGTATTGTCGTGTATTCAACGCTGCTCGGCGACGACAGCGTAAACGTTTATCGGCCCGGCATAGGGCCATGAGGTGTTGAATACTATATGACCGAAATCAGCATGAAACAGCTGCTGGAGGCAGGAGTTCACTTCGGCCACCAAACCAGCCGCTGGAACCCGAAGATGAAGCCATACATCTTCGGTGCCCGCAATGGCATCTACATTATCGATTTGCAGCAGACCGTACGTCTCTTTCACGGCTCCTACGAAGCGGTGCGCGACCTCGCCGCTCAAGGTGGCACCATCATGTTCGTGGGCACTAAAAAGCAGGCCCAGGATATCGTCCGTGAGGAGGCGGAGCGGTGCGGAATGTTCTACGTCAACAATCGCTGGCTCGGCGGAATGTTGACGAATTTCCAGACCATTCGGCAGTCCATCGAGCGTTTGAAGAAGCTCGAGGAGATCATGTCCGATCCAGAAATGATCCAGGCGCTCACTAAAAAAGAGATGAGCGAAAATGCTCGCGAGCATGAGAAGCTGATGGCTACGCTGGCCGGGATCAAGAACATGCGCAAACTGCCGGACGCGCTGTGGGTGATTGATACCAAGAAAGAAGAAATCGCAGTGGCGGAAGCCAACCGGCTCGGTATTCCCGTTGTAGCCGTGGTTGATACTAACTGCGATCCGGACCTGATCGCTTACCGCATTCCCGGCAACGACGATGCGATTCGCGCTATCAAATTGTTCACTGCCGCAATTTCCGATGCAGTGATCGAAGGTAAGCGGCTGGCTGAGGAACGCGCCAAAGGGCTTGAGGATGTCTCCAGCGACGGCGTCTTGGCGCCGGAACCTGCCCCGCAGCAGGTCTAACGCTCGGTCTCAGGGCGGCACAGCTCACATCGCATACACCTATTGCGGTACCTGCGCGGGCGGGTACCCTATTTCCCAGGGAACGAATGGACGTAAACGCTAATCTCGTCAGGGAACTGCGAGATAAAACCGGCGCCGGTGTAATGGATTGCAAAAAGGCACTGGCGGAGAGCAAGGGCGACCTTGAGCAGGCCACTATCTGGTTGCGCGAAAAAGGTATCGCGCAGGCGGCCAAGCGGGCGGGACGGATCGCTTCAGAAGGCTCGATAGGGGCCTACATACATGCTGGCGGGAAGCTCGGAGTTTTGGTCGAGATCAACTGCGAAAGTGACTTCGTGGCCAAGACCCCGGAATTCCAAACGTTAGTGAAAGAAATAGCGATGCAAATCGCCGCTCAAAATCCGCGCTGCGTTCGCCGCGAGCAGCTCGCGCCCGAAATAGTCGAACAGGAGCGTCAAATCTACGCCTCCCAATCAGCCGGTAAACCCGAGCAAGTCGTAGCAAAGATTGTCGAGGGGAAACTCGAAAAATTCTACCGTGATGTGGCGCTAGAAGAGCAAGCCTGGGTGCGCGATCCTAACCGCACAATTCGCGACTTGCTGGGTGAATATACCGGTAAGCTCGGGGAGAAGGTCGAAATCCGGCGGTTCAGCCGTTTTCAGTTAGGTGAGAGTCTCGACAGCAAAGTAGCCTGACACGGATCGCGATGAAACCGAACCATCAGGACAATTAAACAGATCTAGGCCGGGCTCGGTATTGTTGCGCCCCTTCTCACGGTCCTTCAGGAGCGAGCCTTGGAATGACGACGCAACCCACATTACCGGACCGACGGACATTTCGCCGAGTCTTGCTCAAACTGTCAGGTGAAGCGCTTGCACCGGCTCACGGCTCAGGTATAGACCTCGATGCAGTGGCCGAGATCACGCGCGAAATTAAGGAAATCGCGACGCTCGGCATCGAATTGGCGCTGGTTATAGGGGCCGGTAATATCCTGCGCGGCAGTGATTACGAGGCGCGCGGGATGGATCGGACCACTGCCGACCAGATGGGGATGCTTGCGACAGTAATTAACGCGCTGGCGCTGCAGAATTGTCTCGAGCAAGCCGGGGTTCCGACGCGGGTATTATCTGCGATTACCATGCAGGCGGTCTGTGAGTCCTACATTCGCCGGCGCGCCATGCGGCATCTTGAAAAAGGACGCGTGGTGGTTTTCGCGGCTGGCACCGGCAATCCGTACTTTACAACCGACACTGCGGCCAGCCTGCGCGCGTTGGAGATCGGCGCTGAAGTAATTTTAAAGGCAACACACCAGGTCGATGGCGTTTACGATCGGGATCCGTTGCGCGAGGCTGGCGCAATCCGCTTCGACCGCCTTACCTACCTCGATGTTTTGCAGCGCAACCTCAAGGTGATGGACTCCACTGCCATCACAATGTGCATGGATAATTGCTTGCCGATAATCGTCTTTAATCTACGCAAGCCCGGTAATATAAAGAAGGCAGTGACTGGTGAGACGATCGGCACCTTGGTTGAAAGTGGCGCTTAAGCTATGCCCGACGACCCTAGCATTGACACCGTTGAGACCGCTGAGCTTGAGATGGATGAATCGGTGGATGCGTTCCGCCATGAGTTGAGCCGGCTGCGAAGCGGGCGCGCCTCTACCGCCCTGCTCGAGGGGCTAGTGGTCAACTACTACGGAACCAAAACACCGTTGCGACAACTTGCCGGACTGGCCGCCCCGGAACCTCGCCTGTTGATTATAACGCCGTACGATAAGACCGCGATGAATGAAATCGAAAAGGCCATTCGGACGTCGGACTTGGGGCTCAATCCGATGAATGACGGCAAGATTATTCGCGTGCCAATCCCCGAGTTGAACGAGGAACGGCGTCGGGACCTGGTTCGCCAGGTTCACAAAAAAGCCGAGGAATTTCGCGTCTCGATTCGTAATCATCGGCGTCAAGCCAACGACAAGCTCAAACAATTGAACAAGGACAAACAGATCACTGACGACCAACTCCATGCCAACGAAACTAAAATCCAGCAGCTGACGACCACCAGTATCGAAAAGCTCGAAAAGATCCTGGCCGCTAAAGAAGCCGAAATAATGGAGGTCTGAGCGGATGGGTGGCGCCGGAGGGATTTTCTAGAGCAAGTGGAAGCATCGTCACTGCCCCTTAGCGAATTTCCGAATTTGTCAGTCGATCCTGCGCGACTCCCTCGCCATGTTGCGATTGTGATGGATGGCAATGGGCGCTGGGCGCGCGTACGTGGCTTGAACCGATGCGAGGGTCATCGGCGCGGCAAGGATTCGGTACGCGCAGTAGTCGAAACCGCCAGACAGCTCGGCATTCCGTACCTGACGCTCTTCGCCTTCTCAAACGAGAATTGGCAACGCCCAAAAACGGAAGTGCGGTTTTTGATGCAGCTCTTCCATCGCTATCTGATCACCGAGTCCAAGCGGCTGATGAAGCGCGATATCCGGGTCGTGGCGATCGGCGAGATGTCGAGGCTACCTGCTGCGGTCCGCCGTGTGTTGAGCGACACAATACGACTAACGGCCGGTAATCGCACAATGACAGTAGTGCTGGCACTGTCGTATGGTGGCCGCCAAGACGTGGTCGAAGCAGCGCGACGCATCGCTGAAGCCGTTGCAGCAGGTCGCATTAAGCCGGAGCAGGTGGACGAACGGATGCTACAACGGGAACTGCTGACCTGGAATATTCCCGACCCCGACTTGTTGATTCGAACCTCCGGCGAACTTCGTCTTTCTAATTTCTTGCTGTTTCAGCTGGCGTATACCGAACTGTACTTCACCGAGACCTTGTGGCCCGATTTCCGTGAGCGTGACCTCCTTCGGGCACTTTGCGCCTATCAGGGACGGACCCGCCGGTTTGGGATGGTGGACGACGGCGCTTCAATATCGCTTAGTGCTGCAAACCAGGCTTAAGACCGTAATCATCACCCTGCCCGCGCTGCTGGCGTTGGTCACATTTGCACCACCGCGCGTTTTCAGCCTGATCGTTATCGTGCTCGCATTCTGGGCGCTGGTTGAAATCGGCGAAATGACCCAAGTCAGCGACGGGCGATGGGTGCTGATAGCTTTGGCTGGCGGAATCCCGGTTGTTACGGAAACACTCTTGGCCGGACGCGCACTTCCTACCGGAGCATTCATTTGTTTTATCGTCTTCGTCCTCATGATGATGCTCATTGTGCAGGTCAGTACGGGCGGGGCGGATTATGCCACCGATCGCGCCCTGCTGGCAGTGCTGGGAGCCGCCTGGGTGGGTCTCTTGTTTCCGTATTTTGCGCTGCTGCGTAACGGTGACAATGGAATTCCGTTGATTGTTCTGATGTTCTCGCTTGCATTTGCAAGTGATACTGGTGCCTACTTTGTTGGGCGCTGGGCAGGTAGTATCAAACTGATGCCACGGGTGAGCCCAAACAAAACGGTTGAAGGTGCGCTTGGGGGGCTAGCCGCCGCCCTGCTCGTCGGCATCTTGTTGCGCACCTTACTGACGCCGTGGCTTCCGGTTGTTTGGGTCGGAATTCTGAGTATAGCGGTTGGCATTTTGGCTCAGGCAGGCGACCTCGCGAATTCGGCATTTAAACGAATGGCTGGGGTAAAAGATTCAGGATGGATTTTCCCTGGCCATGGTGGCCTGTTGGATCGAGTGTGCAGCTTGCTGTTTCCAGCAGCTTTGACTTATTATTGCGTACATTGACGGCTCAAGGCGGCCTACGAGGTTCGTTCTTATGCTACTTTCAATCGTTGCCGCAGTCGCAATTTTCGCGGTGCTCGTCGTTGTTCATGAGACCGGTCATTTCCTGGTCGCCAAGCGCCTGGGCGTCAGAGTGTTACGGTTCTCTATTGGCTATCCGCCCCGGCTTTTCGGCATTCGGCGCGGTGAAACTGATTATGCGGTCGGCGCGACTCCGCTCGGCGGTTATGTACGGATGCTCGGAGATGAGATCGCGGAAGAACCGGGGCCCGAAGCAATCAGGTCGTATTTACATGAAATTGCGCTGGATCTGATCACTGCCGCAAAATCGACCGGCTGGCTAAAGTACCGACCGCGTCTCGGATTTAATCGGGCTAATGCAAACCGGCATTTCGAAGAACAGGCGCTCGGAGCTATCGCCGAAGCTCTGGTTGAAACCTCGCCGGTCGCCAGTGCCGCGGGTCCCCTTGCGCAGCCTCTGATGCACGAAGGCCAAACCGCGATCGCGGTACTGGGGCGTGATCCGACTGCCATCGAGGGGCGCTTATTGGACGAGGTCCGGGAACGCGGCTCCCTCAAGCGCGCGATAGACTTGCTAGCCGACGCCCGGCCCCGACTTGTGGTGGACGCTTTCAAGGCGTGTGCGTTTCCCACTCAGCGGCTGGCCAAACGCTTTGCCGTCGTGCTCGCGGGACCTTTCGCGAACATAGTGTTCGCGCCGCTGCTCATGATCGTCGTGTTCATGGTGGGTGTCCCAACTCTCCTGCCGGTAATCGGAAAAGTGCGCCAGGATATGCCCGCTTTTGCGGCAGGAATCCACCAGGGCGATCGCATTACGGCAGTTAATGGAAAACCCATCAAGAGTTGGGATGAATTGTCGGATGCGGTCAAAGGCAGCGGCGGCGCCCCCTTGCAATTAGCGGTCGCACGTTCGCCCCAACGCAGCCCGGTTATGGTGAGCATCCTACCGAGGCGGCTGCCTGAAGAAACCCTCTATGGCAACAAAGTGCCAACCTGGGTCATCGGAGTTTCGCCGCGGGGCGACAAAATTACGCTCAGTTACCGCCCGTTTGCCGCGATTCGCGCCGGCACCGCCCAGACTGCACAACTCCTTGCCACGCTCTGTGTCGGAATCGCCAAGATCTTCGAAGGTGCCACACCGGTTCGAGAGGCGCTTGGCGGCCCCATCATGATTGCACAGATGGCAGGCAGGGAAGCGCATCAAGGGTTTGCCGACCTTGCCCTATTTACGATTATGCTCAGTCTGGAATTGGGGATTATCAATCTTCTTCCGATCCCACTGCTGGACGGCGGCCATTTGCTCTTCTTTGCCGTAGAAGGAATTCGTGGCCAGCCAATGCAGCTTCGTCATCGCGAGATCGCGATGCAGGTCGGCCTGTTTCTGTTGGTCGTATTGATGGCTTTCGTAATTCTAAATGATATTTCGCGGATTGTAGGTTAAAAGCGGGAAGCATGCTGTAGTTGTGGTCAGGAGAACGTCCACCAGTCTAACCTGCGCTGCCGTTTGAAGAATGCAGCTTTCGCCCCAACATCTGCTCGGGGAAGCAGCCGCAGCGGGAGTTGTTCTAGGACTTGACACCGGGGGGCCAATCGGCAGCTTTGGTGTAGTCGTAGATGGCCGCTTCGCCGCTGTCACCACCCGTTCGCCGGTCTCGCATGGCTTTGAATTGCCGTCGGCTATTGAGGAAGTGCTCGATGCTGCCGGCGTTAGCCTGCGCGACCTGACTGCAGTAGCCGTCGCAATAGGACCGGGCTCGTTTACAGGCTTGCGCGTCGGCTTGAGTTACGCCAAGGGTATCGCAGCTGCCGGTGAGATAGCGATTGTGGGAGTCTCGTCGCTTGATGCGCTCGCCCTATGTGCGGGCGCTCAATTGGCGAATAGAGCGACGATTTATCCGGTAATTGATGCACGCAAGGGCGAAGTCTACACCGCTCTTTACCGCTTCGTTGAAGGTGCGCTACAAAAGGAATCAGGTGACTTGGTTATTCCCCTCGCAGACCTCGTTGCCACGCTCACGGACGAGGCTGCATTTGTTGGATATTCGGTAGCTCAGGAGCTCTGTTCGCTGGCCCAAGCGAACGGATGCCGGGCCAGGTTGATTGAGAACGCCGAATTACATCTCAGAGGAAGCTTCGTTGCTGCCATGGGGGCCGCCAAGGTGGTGGGAAAGGATGTCGATGTCATTGCGACGTTGGAACCGCTTTACCTCCGCCCGCCCGCTTCGGCAGTCAGAGTCAGAGGCTTGAAACCGGGAGAAGAAGTCCATGGAACGCCGAGAGGAAGAACTCATCCAGCAACTCCTCGCTCACGATGATGAACTCAAAGCGGCTTATGCCGAGCACCAGGAGTTGAAACACAAGCTGGAGGCCTTTCGGAACAAACTCTACCTGAGCCCTGAGGAAGAGCTCGAAAAGAAACGTATCCAGAAACTAAAACTCGCCTCAAAAGATCGCCTGATGGAAGTTCTTCACCGTTATCCCGCCGCCAGCGCGCACTAACATAGACCGCCTGATCAGAGACACGATCCTCAAGGCGCTATATGCCTAGTCATACCATCTCGGTATTGGTTGAGAACGAGTTTGGGGTATTGGCGCGCGTGGCAGGCCTTTTTTCCAGTCGAGGGTTCAACATTGAATCGCTGACCGTCAATGAAGACCCGATTGATCCGACCGTCTCGCGCATCGTGTTGGTCAGTTCGGGCGACGACCAGATTTTGGAGCAGATCAACAAACAGCTGAACAAACTGGTGAGCGTCATCAAGGTTACGGATTTCCAGGATAGCGATACGGTCGAGCGCGAGTTGATTATGGTCAAGATTGCGGTCGAGGAAAGAACGCGCTCGGAACTAGACTCGATTGTGCAGGCGTTTCGCGCCCACGTGGTTGATATCGGACCCCGCTCTCAGACGATAGAAGTGACCGGTGATGCGGGCAAGATCAAGGCCTTTATCAATTTGGTGCGGCCAATCGGAATTCGGGAGATCGTCCGCTCGGGCAAGATCGCGATGGCTCGCTCCGTGCAGTTGGCCGGTAACATCATGAGTCAGCGCTCGGCCCGCGAGGCCGGTTAGCAGGAGAGAATCAAAAATGAAGGTATTTTATGATCGCGACGCGGACTTGAGCGTGCTGCGGCCCCACAGGATCGCGATCCTTGGCTTTGGCAGTCAGGGCCATGCCCACGCTCTCAATCTGCGCGACAGCGGGATGGATGTGCGAGTCGGGTTGCGCAACGGCAGCCCGTCGTGGGCCAAGGCCGAACAACAGGGTCTACGCGTGCTCGCAACCGCTGATGCCGCTCGTGAGGCGGACATTATCATGGTCCTGGTGCCCGACGAGATGGCTTCCGACATTTTCAAGAGCGATATAGAGCCTCATCTGAGTGCAGGCAAATACCTTGCGTTTGGCCACGGCTTCAATATTCATTTCAAATTCATCCAACCGCGTGCTGATGTTAACGTCTTTATGATCGCGCCAAAGGGACCGGGCCACCTGGTTCGGTCCGAATATGTCAAGGGTCGCGGTGTGCCGTGCCTGCTCGCGGTCCAGCAGGACCCCTCGGGGGATACTGAAAAAATTGGTTTAGCCTATGGTTGCGCGATCGGTGGCGGCCGGGCGGCAATTATCAGCACGAGCTTCCGTGAAGAGACCGAAACCGACTTGTTCGGCGAACAATCGGTGTTGTGCGGAGGCTTAACGGAACTGATACGCGCCGGCTACGAAACCCTGGTAGAAGCGGGTTATGCGCCCGAAATGGCGTATTTTGAGTGCCTTCACGAAGTCAAGCTGATCGTCGACCTGATATATGAAGGCGGCATTTCGGACATGCGGTATTCAATCAGCAATACTGCTGAATATGGCGATATGACACGGGGCAGGCGAGTAATCGGGGAAGCTACCCGCGCCACGATGAAGCAAATCCTGGCCGATATCCAATCCGGCAAGTTCGCCAAGGAATGGATCGACGAATACCGGCAGGGACTTCAGAATTTCAAACGGTTGCGCAAGGATGCCGAGCAACACCCTATAGAAGAGGTCGGCCGACAGTTGCGGTCTTTCATGCCGTGGCTGGGTAGTGAGCGGCTCGTCGACCGCGCGCGCAACTAACTGACCCTGAAGCGGTGCCCCGTAGCGCGCAAACGCTGCCTCAGGACCCGGCGGAGACCTCGACCAGATCCCGCTTGGCATCCAGAATCAGGCTCGCTCCCGAGGGCGTGCCAATCGCAGTGCCGATTCTGGTGGTCGGGCTAGGTTTGGCGGCAAGTGGCTTTGTCGCAATCGGCAGTATCGTTATCGTACTTGGTGCAGCGCTGGCGGCCTTCTTTCGCGACCCAGAGCGCCGCGTAGTGGCGAATGCAGACGCGGTGGTTTCGGGTGCCGACGGTCGGGTATGCGACATCGCGACTGCTTTGATGCCAGGAGCCACACAGGGTGAGCTTTACACCCGGATCTCTGTGTTTATGTCGCCATTAGACGTCCATGTGAACCGGGCACCTGTTTCCGGACAAGTAACGGTGTTGGAGCACGTGAAAGGCGATTTTCGTGCTGCCTTCCGTGACACTGCCAGCGAGCACAACGAGCGCAACTCGATTACAATAAGAGACGATTTCGGACTCGAGCATGTATTCGTCCAGATAGCTGGTTATCTGGCCCGGCGAATTGTCTGCTATGTGCACCAGCATCAGCGGCTGGGACGCGGCCAACGGATTGGGCTGATCATGTTCGGCAGTCGCATCGATCATTTTCTGCCTCGGAACTATCGTATCGCGGTTAAGGTTGGAGATCGGGTCCGAGCAGCGGAAACAATAATCGGAGAACGACGGCAATGAACGAGAATACATCAAAAACTGGCCGGCATCGCCCCGGAGCGATGCGGCTGATATCCGGACGCTTCAAGCAGCAGAGGCAGAAAGTCGCTGGACCATTGCGGCGCGGGGTGTCCGTGGTGCCCGCGACCATCACCTCGCTGGGGCTTTTGGCGGGATTCTATTCGCTGATTTCGTCGATTAATGCACATTTTGAACTGGCGGCGCTGATGATCGCGGTGGCATTTGTTTGCGACGGGCTTGACGGACGCGTCGCGCGGGTCTCTCGCACATCGAGCCCATTTGGGATCGAATACGACAGTCTGTCCGATGTGGTTGCTTTCGGCTGCGCGCCGGCCGCGCTGATTTATAGTTGGGGCCTGAAGCCGCTGGGCGCATTTGCAATTGTGATAAGCGGGTTATACGTGGTTGGGGCTGCCCTGCGGTTGGCTCGCTTTAACGTTCAAACCGGCAGCATTGACAAGCGCCGCTTCGTCGGGCTCCCCGTTCCCGGTGCAGCTGCAATGATCGCCGGGGCGGTTCTCGCATACAGTTACTTTGAATTGAAGTCCCCGCGACTGTTGTGTGTTGTGGCGGCTCCTGCGGCGCTTGCGCTGGCAGGCCTCATGGTCTCCCGGGTTCCCTACCCAAGCTTCAAAGGAATCGACCTTCAGAAGCATGGTTATGTGGAAATACTACTCGGTGCACTCGTAATCGTGGCGGCGATGCTGTTTGCAATGCCGCAGTTTACAACCTTCGCATTGGCGACAGCTTACGTTTTGAGCGGTCCGCTCCTCTTCCTGCGCGGAGAAAGGATCGGGGCAGCCCAGCCGCAGAGCCGACCTGCGGCCAATGAAAGTAGCAAGAACACGCCAGCGAACCTTCCGCCCGAACCCCCGGGTCCACTCCACTGATCGTCAGAGCGCTTGACCAGATACTCTTCAGCGGCTTAAATAGCGTGACCATGCCAGTGAATCTGCATCCTGGACTGCTGCTTAGCCTGGCCCTAACCGGGGCCCCCGCTTGGTGCGTCTTGATGCAGGTCTGAACTGGTCCTGAACCCGCAAAACGAGACGCCCCAGGCGTGGGCCGAGTGAGGCCGCCTGGGGCGTTTTCTTTTGGCCGCGTTTTGTCGGTCTTTTTTGAAAATGAGCAGGAGACAGCAGACGATGGAGCAATCATACCCCGAGGACTACGTACGCATCTTCGATACTACGCTGCGCGATGGCGAGCAGTCACCTGGTTGCACGATGAATGTCGAAGAGAAAATTGCGATCGCGCGGCAATTGGAGCGACTGAACGTCGACATTATAGAAGCAGGTTTCGCTGCCTCATCCCCGGGCGATTTTGAGGCGGTGCGGCGGGTAGCTGACTCCGTTGCGAACCCGGTTGTGCTGAGTCTGTCCCGCACCCGGGAGGAAGATGTGGACCAGGCGTTGAAGGCGATCGAAAAGGCTCGACATCCAGGCATCCACATCTTCATCGCCACTTCCGACATTCACCTGAAATACAAGCTTGCGATGACGCGTGAGGATGTTTTGAATGCAGCGACCTGGGCGGTGGCGCGGGCCAAACAATACCTTGACTACATCGAATTCTCCTGTGAAGACGCCTCGCGCAGCGACTGGGATTTTATGGCTAAGGTCTGCGCCGAAGTTATCCGGGCCGGTGCACGCATTGTCAATCTGCCCGATACCACAGGTCACGCAATTCCAGAAGAGTTCGGCGAGATGTTCAACTACATGCGTCATCATGTCGAGGGGGGCGACCGGGTGATTTGGAGCGCTCATTGCCATAACGATCTCGGGTTGGCAGTGGCAAACTCACTCGCCGCCATCCGTAATGGTGCTCGCCAGGTTGAATGCACTATAAATGGCATAGGTGAGCGCGCCGGCAACACTTCTATGGAAGAAGTGGTTATGGCGTTGAAGACAAGGCGCGACTTGATGAGCGTGCGTTCCGGAGTCGATACCAGGCAGATCTATCCCGCTTCGCGGCTACTCTCGCAAATAATTGGGCAACCGGTGCCGCCCAACAAGCCGATTGTGGGTGACAATGCGTTTGCGCACGAAGCCGGGATCCATCAGGACGGCGTGCTCAAAAACAAGCTGACCTACGAAATCATGAAGCCGGAAGACATTGGAATACCTTCCAATAAACTCGTTTTAGGCAAGCATTCGGGGCGTCACGCCTTCATTAATCGGCTTCGCGAACTCGGCATTGATCCGCAAACCATCGATGTGCAAAAGGCCTTTGCTGCTTTCAAGGCGCTCTGCGACAAAAAGAAAGTGGTTTATGACGACGACATCCTGGCCCTCGCCAATGAAGAGAGCCGACAATCTGCCGAGGCTTTTGAGCTGATCGATGTGGAGGTAAGTTCCTCCAAGCGGGCTGAACCGCGCGCCAAGGTCACCGTGCGAATCGACGGTCAGGAGCATCACGCCGAATCGACCGGCGATGGGATGGTCGATGCTTGCTACAAAGCCATATATCGCATTACCGGACTCAATCCGGCCCTCGAGCGCTATTCGGTCAAAGCGATTACCGGCGGCACGGATGCGCTCGGCGAAGTATCATGCCTGGTGCGCGACGACGGAATGACCGTGGCAGGGCAGGGAGCTCATAGCGATATCGTTATGGCAAGTGCGCTGGCTCTGGTCAACGCGCTGAACCGGCTAAAAATACGAACCAACACCGACCGGGAGCTGCGTCGCGAGGGTCCCTGAACGAGCGTGCACACCGAGGAACTTGCAGATTGAGGATTGCGAAGTTTAGCGGTCGGGGCTCAGTAATGTTGTAGTCGACAAGCACGTCGTCGCCGAACTCTGGTGAAAAAAGATGTCGGGGAGGGCTCGCCCATGATACGTCCCGCGGGTAAGGCATTTTCTGACGACCCGGTGGTGATGCGCGCTGCGGTAGAACTTCATCCGAAAGTTCGTGCCGCCGGCGACGAAATGGAACAGATGCGGCGCATCCCGCCCCATCTCGCGCAGACGATGAAAGACGCCGGCATCTTTGGCATGGTGTTGCCGCGCTCTTGGGGTGCACCGGAACTGGACCCGCTCATCCAGATTCGGGTGATCGAGGCCTTGGCCCTCGCTGAGGGGTCAGCCGGCTGGTGCGCCATGATTGGATGCGACAGTGGATACATTACCGCTTTTCTCGATGAAGAGGTCGCCCGCGGGATGTACTCGGACATCTGGGTCGCGACCGCCGCCACCGCAACCGCAACGGGTCAGGCGATACCAGTGCGAGGTGGCTATCGGGTGAGCGGTCGTTTCCCATTCGCAAGCGGCTGTCAACATAGCGAGTGGGCGTGGGTGGGCTGTAACGTGGTCAACGGCAACCCGCAAATCAATGGAGCTGGGATTCCGGAAACCCGTACTTGTTTTGTGCGGCTCTCGGATTGCGAAATTCTCGACACCTGGTATACCACCGGTTTGCGCGGTACGGGCAGCCACGACCTCACGATTCACGACGTATTTGTCCCGGCTGAAAGGACCTTCAGCTTTCAGGATCCGAATCTGGTTAAGCGGCCGGGGCCACTGTATGCCTTCCCCCTGATGTTCATTGCCAAGGGCGCTGCGCCGGCGCTTGGAATCGCCCGCCATGCTATCGATGTGGTGATCGAGAATGCCGGCCGCAAACCGGCGCGGCGAATGATTATGGGTGAACGCAGCGAGCCGTCGAAACTGCTCCGCGAGGAAGTGTTCGTTCAGGAATCCGTAGCCCGAGCTGAGGCAATGCTGGGTGCGGCGCGCTCGTACCTGTTCGATGTGATCGGGGATCTATGGGCGACCCTGGTTGATGATCGGGAGCCGTCCCCAGTTCAACAGGCGCGCTTCTTGACCGCATATACCTATGTGGTCGGAGAGTGCGCCGCAGCCGTACAGTTAGTTTACAAAGCAAGCGGGGGAACGGCCGTTTATCAGGCAGGCGCACTGGATCGCTGCTTGCGTGACATCTTGACCATGAACCAACACCTCATGGGATCGCTGCGAACCTACGAAATGGCCGGCCGTTTGTTGCTAGGTTTGGAGCCGCTCAAGTGGCTGTTTTGACCCCCTGGCGCGCTGTCACTCGGAGTCGCATTTACAGTGATCGCTGCAAAAGCGGACTACACTATCCGATACTTCTCCGCGAGTTCGGTTGCTTCCCGGGCGCCGATAAACTCGTTGAATTCCTGCATAGTGGGAGTTCGCTGCGCCGTATTGGCTAACGTACCCGTCGCTCCTAATTCTTTGATCATTTCGCGCACTGCCTTGTAGGCGACGAACAACGACTGGACCGGGTAGATTGCCACCTTGAGCCCAGCTGCTTCCAGGTCCTGCCGGGGCGTATCCATCACCACGTTTAACAAGGGCTTGGGCAGTGCATCCACGACTTTCCGGGTATCGCGTAGCCTCAGGTAGGGAAGGAATAGCAGGTCGGCGCCTGCTTCAGCATAAGCGTTAGCCCGTTCCAAGGCATCATCGAGTGATGTCACGCCGATCGCGTCCGACCGGGCGATAATGACGAAATCGGCGTCAGTGCGCGCGTCCACCGCTGCCTTGATTTTATCGGCTGCCTCGAGTTTCGGGAACAAGCGGTCGCGATGTCCGATGAAATGTTTCCCCGGTACCAGGTCCTCGACGTGTACTCCTGCCAGCCCCGCCTGCTCGGCAAGGCGAATAGTGCGCCGTGCACTGAGCGCTGTGCCGCCGGCGTCGTCGATGTCCGAAATGATGGGTATGTTTACGGCGGCTGCCACGTTGCGCGCCTGCGCCAATAGTTCGGTCATCGTAATCAATGAGTGGTCGGGAATACCCAACATGCTGGCCGAAGTAGCAAAACCGCCGAGGTAAACTGCCGCAAACCCTTCGGCCTCGATGATGCGGGCAGTCATTACATCATGAGCGCCGGGCGCAACCAGCATACCCGGCCGGCTCAGCAACTCTCTCAATTTCGTGGTTCCCTTCACGCTGTCTCCTCCGTGTGGCGCGCAACTGACAAGCGGGGAAAATTCGTGAACTCCAACCTCAATCCGCGGCGGCCGCCTGATTTTGACCATCGCCGGTCTTTTCCATTAGCGCTTTCAGCATTCGGGGCGGCGACATCGGTAATTGGTTCATACGGACGCCGACGGCTCGATAAATTGCATTCGCTATGGCCGCCATGGGCGGCACTATGGCAACTTCGCCCACTCCCCGTAAGCCCAGCGGATGGTTGGGGTTCGGAACTTCGACCACCACGGTCTCTATGTTCGGCACATCGAGACAGGTCGGCATCCGGTAATCGAGAAATGCGGCATTTCTCAGGTTACCCTTCTGGTCGTATACATATTCCTCACTCAATGCCCATCCGATACCCTGCGCTACGCCACCTTGCGCCTGCCCCTCCACATAACTTGGATGGAGCGCCCGACCTGCATCCTGGGCGATGGTGCAGCGCAGGACTTGCACCTTGCCGGTGTCCGGGTCGACTTCTACATCAACGCAGACCGTGGCGAAGGTATTACCGACCGCTGCCGTGGCATCGAGTGACGCACGACCCACCACTGGGCCGCCGCTGCGGGCGAGTTTACCGGCAACTTGCGCCAACGTGATTTGGCTTCCTCCGCCCCTAACGGCGAAGGTCCCGCGATTAAACTCAATTTGTTCAACTTTGCAATCCAGGAGTTTGGCTGCGCGTTCCGTCATTTGGCGTAGCGCGTCATGCGCTGCTTCATAAACGGCGAGGCCAGTTGCGACAGTTACGCGGCTGCCGCCGGTCCCGTCGGTGAAGCCTATGGAATCGGTATCGCCGATCAGGGAACGAACCGCAGTAACATCACATCCGAGTACTTCAGCGGCAACTATTGCCATCGAGGCGCGCGAGCCGCCGATGTCCACAGAACCGGTCACCACGCTTACAGTGCCGTCGTTATGAATGTTGACCGTGGCGGAAGATTGATTACCAGCGTTGAACCAAAAACCTGACGCCACGCCACGCCCGCGGTTGGGCCCGCTCAGGTGCGAGCGATAATGGTTACTCTTGCGGAGCGCCTCACAGGTTTCGATAAAACCTATCCGTTTGTACCTCGGGCCGGCGGGTTGTGGTGTCCCCTCGTGCGCGCCATTGATGATGCGAAAATCGAGCGGGTCGATCCCGCATTTCTCCGCCAGTTCGTCAATAACGCTCTCGCACGCAAACGCCGAACTCGGTGCTCCGGGTGCACGATAGGCGGCGACCTTAGGCCGGTTCAGCACCACGTCGAACGCATCGATCTTGAGATTTTCAATATTGTATGGGGCGAGCGTTGTCATCGCAGCGGCGGAAAAGGGTGAACCCGGGAAGGCCCCTGCCTCATAGGCCATCCAGACTTCGGCGGCGGTGATTTGGCCTTGCCGGGTAGCGCCTATCCTGGCTTTGATGTGGGTTCCGGAAGTTGGTCCACTGGCGCGCAAAACTTCCGCGCGTGACATCACCATCTTGACCGGGCGTCCCGTCTTCTTGGAAAGCAGCACCGCGAGCGGCTCAAGGTACACTGTGGTCTTGCCGCCAAAGCCACCGCCGATTTCGGCGGGTATCACACGAATTCTGCCCTCTTCCATTCCCAGCAGACATGCGGTCAAGCGCTGCACGCGGAAATGGGATTGCGTGGAGCAATAGATCGTTACGTGCCCGTCGTGAGAGTAACTGGCGACTGCGTTAAGCGGCTCGATATATCCCTGATGAACCGCGGAGGTTCTGAATTCACGCTCAACTATAAATTCGGCGGCGCTGAAACCTGCCGCAATATCGCCGCGCGCGAGAGTGATGTGCGCCGCGATATTAGTAGGGCGATCAGGGTTTTCGACCTGACCGCTGTCAGTGCGGCTGGCTAGACGCTTTTCGCGCAATTCCGGTAGGAGAATCGGCGCTTCCGGTCGCATCGCTTCGTCAACTGCCATCACCGCTGGGAGAATCTGGTATTCGACTTCGATCAGACCGAGAGCTTCCTCCGCGACATGCGCACTGGTTGCCGCGACGGCGGCAACGGGATGGCCGTCGTACAAGACCTTGTCGCGCGCCATTGCGTTGAATGACAGGTGGTGGGCATTTACCTTGTAGTCCCCCACTATCGCGACGAAATCCGTGGAAGGCGCTGGAAAATCCTTGCCCGTGATGACGGCGAGCACGCCCGGTAGCTTGAGTGCCTTTTCGTAATTGATCGATTTGATTAGGGCGTGGGCATGCGGACTGCGCAGGACCTTGCCATGCAGCATCGCTGCGAATGCATAGTCGGCTCCATATTTGGCCCGGCCTGTTACCTTGTCGATCCCATCTGGCCGGATCGGCCGAGTGCCGATCACCCTGAACCCGTTTTGTGACGTCATATCAGAGACAGCCACGATACCCTCCATGACAGCGCAGATTGCAGAGCCTGATGGCGGCCGGTGCTGATGGCAATCCGAGGGCAGGCAATCGGGTGATCATGTCGGGGTCTTACCGCCCTGTACCGGGCCACCGGCTTCCTTCCAGGCCCGGAAGCCGCCTTCTATATGGCATACGGGTTCCAGCCCCATTCGCTGAACCGTTTGGGCGGCGAGTGCCGAACGCATTCCGCCGGCGCAGAAGAAAGCGAACTTTTTGCCTGAGCCGAAGATCTCCTTGTAATAGGGACTGGCCGGATCTACCCAGAATTCCAACATCCCGCGCGGCGCATGAAATGCTCCCGGGATACGGCCATCACGATCGAGCTCGCGGATGTCGCGCAGGTCCACCAGCACGAGGTTCGCATCGTCCTTGCGGGCAATCGCATCTTTCGCGCTGATAGTTTCGATTTCCCGATTGGCCTCAGCCACGAGTTCCATCACACTCTTCTTGAGCGTCAAGGGCATCCCGCTGTCCTCCTGTTGCAGACCAGAACAGAACCGAATCACATCATAGGCTCGTTCAATTGGCCGGCGGATGCAACTGAAGAGCGGCTGTTGGCAATTGGCGACCGAATCGCCTTATCATCGAGGGGAAGCCTGATGTAGCGCGCCGATGGACGCCTGCGCACTCCAGGCCAGCGGGAGCTTCACACAAAATGAAAAGAGCCCTCGACGACATACGCGCGGTTGAATACGCGGAGCTGATGTCGGGTCCGATGTGCGGCAAGATGCTTTCCGATATGGGCGCGGAAGTAATCAAGATCGAGCCGCCCGGGCGCGGCGATCAGTCGCGCCATCTGCCACCCTTTGCCGGGGACATACCGCATCCGGAAAGAAGCGGAAGCTTTCTGTATCTCAATACCGGCAAGAAAAGCCTGACTCTGGACCCGAGTCAAGCAACTGGCGCGGCGATTTTTAGAAGACTCATCGCGGGCGTGGATATTCTCATCGAAAATTATCCTCCTGGGTTCATGGCCGGGCTCGGTCTCGATTACGCTTCTCTGCATGCGCTTAATCCTCGGCTGATTGTGGTCTCAATTACACCCTTTGGTCAGCAGGGTCCCTATCGCGATTGGAAGGGCTCCGACTTGATTGAATGGGCCATGAGTCTGGCGGGCTATAACACCCCGACTTTGGTTGATGACGAGGAGAACGAAAATCCGCTGCGCGCTCCCGGTCATGCCGCTGAGATGATGGGCGCCGCCAACGCGGCCGCCGCGCTCATGTGCGCGCTGTTCTATCGAGATGCCACGGGCGAGGGCCAATGGATCGACGCCCCCTGCTGGCAAGGTACCGTCAATACGGCAAAGATCGAGATGGCGGTAAATTCCTACTTCGGTGTCCCATTCAGCCGTCTGCGTGGTAAGCAACCGGCTGGACTCGAACCGCTACCGTGTCGCGACGGCTACGTTTATACGTTGTGGGCCGCCGATAGTCATTTCACTGCATTAAAGACCCTGCTCGGCAATCCGCCCGTCCTGGATAGCGAGCTGTTCGATACACTAGCCGGGCGTCAGGCGAATGATGATGCGTTGCGGATGATGGTGCGCGAGGAACTGGTCAAGCATGACATGGAGTATCTGGTTGCCCAAGGTCAGAAGCTGGGTCTGACAATTGGTCCGGTGTATACGGTCGCGCAGGCGGCTAACCACCCTCATCTCGCCGCCCGAGACGCGTTTGTTGACATTGCGCATCCCGTCGCCGGGAGCTTCAAATATCCCCAACATCTTGTCTCGCTTACCGCGACTCCCCCGATTCCATTGCGAGCGCCACTGCTCGGTGAGCATAACGCGGAGGTGCTGCAAGCGCTCGGTTTCTCACCCGAGGAGCAGCACACCCTTCGCGCTACTGGCGTAATTTGACAGGCCTCGACTGGGAGTGTCTTATGGCAAGTTTGCCGCTTGAAGGAATTCGAGTCACCGACTTCAGTTGGATCATTAACGGGCCCCAGATTGCGCAATGGCTCGCCGCGATGGGTGCTGAGGTTATCAAGATAGAGTCGCAGGTTTACATGGACATTGGCCGCACCAACCCCGCGGGAATGGCCGAACGGCAGCCCGGGCCCAACCGCAACGGCTTCTATCATATGCTCAACTACGGTAAGAAGGCGGTCAATCTGAATCTCGGCACGTCAAAGGGCTACGAGCTCGCGTGCGAATTGGTCAAGAAAAGTGACTTCGTGCTCGAATGCTTTCCGCGGCCAGCCTCGGAGCGGCTCGGTCTTACTTACGACAAGATGAAAGCCGTCAAGGCCGACATCGTCATGATTTCCGTCTCGTTGCTCGGCAAAACCGGCACTGAGCCCTCTAGCTGGGTAGGCTGGGGTCCGATGGCCTGCTGCTTCGTGGGAATGTTTGATGCGCAAGGTTATCCAGGCGGTGCTCCGCGCCAAACCGGTGGAACCTGGCCGGATTACGCCATCGCGGCGACCGTTGTGTTCCATGCTCTGGCAGCACTGCGCCATCGCAATCGCACCGGCGAAGGTCAATGGATCGACGCGAGCATGGGTGAAACGGTGATTGGCCAGATGAACGAATGGTTTATGGACTATTTCATGAACCGCCGCGATCGGCGCCAACGCGGCAACCGCGACGACGTGATGGCGCCGCATAACACATACAAGTGCAACGGCGATGATAACTGGATCGCTATCGCAGTGGAAAACGATGCCGAATGGAACGCACTACGGCAGGCGATGGGCGATCCAGCGTGGGCCCGAGAAGCAAAATTTGCCGACCAGTTCGGAAGGCTGCGTGACACCGGTGAGATTGACCGGCATCTGCGCGAATGGGCTCGCAATCAAGACCACTTGGCGTTGGCGGCCAGCCTGCAAGCTGCAGGCGTTTGTGCCGCCCCGGTCCTCGACAGCATAGAGATTTTTCAAGACCGCCACCTCTGGGAATGGGGGTACTGGTGGAAGATGAACCATCATGAGGTCGGCGAACGGATCATGCCGGGCATGCCGGTCAAATTAAGCAATGTTTCCCAGTTTAATTACGCCAACCCGCCTGATGTCGGGCAGCACAACCACGAGGTATTTGGTGGCCTGCTGGGTCTCAGC
>JAMXLL010000192.1 GCA_024281015.1 Candidatus Binataceae bacterium | reverse complement strand
CTGTAATTTTGTAAACGCCAAGGCCAGCAAAACTGTCGCCGGAGAAATTAGATTCGCCGCTGCCGATCCACAGTGTGTTCCCGGTCGGATGAGTCGGATCGAGCTCAAGCGATCCGACAGCCTGGGTATTCGCACTATCCATCAGAGGTGTCCAAGTCGTGCCGCCATCGCGGGTCTGATAGACACCGCCTTGCGCCGCCCCGACATAGGCTGTGTTTGGATCAGCAGGATCTATTGCTATAGCCGTCAGGCGGCCGCTGACTGGAGCCTGGGTGGCTGAGAGGCCGTTTGCGGTTTCCGGTTCAGTCTGGCCGTTTGGAATCGGCGCGGGACCGAGAGCCGTCCAGCTCCCACCCACAATTAACGGGCTAAATACAGACGGAAGCACGGGTCCACTAACAGACTGAGTGGTTTCTGGTTGACTTGACGCCGTGTCATCGACTCTCGGGTGGGGATGCCTCGCGGTGGGCTTGTGTGAATTCTGCGCGTTCGATTGAACTTGAACCAGACCGACGAGTAAGACGGAGAGCAATATTCTGAGCGATTTTTTCATAGTTTTTTAAGCGAGTAAGTGGTTGAGTTGAAAGGAAAGGCGGTGCCTGCATCAAAGCGCTCAAAAGTTACAACGTTGTTACTTTTGATCCTTTCGAAGTGTAGCTTGTGGTCACTAGTAACGATGATGATGGATGTGTAGTTTCTCATGTGGATAGCTGCAGCGTTTTGCGGATAATGGCCACGTACTGGTAAGCCACAAATACGGCGAAAAAGGCTCATCAATTTCGTTGACTGGATGGGGTATCGACTTCAGACTACACTCCTTCGGGATATGGTGGGCGAGTCCGTGGAGGTTGAATACGCGCCAGCTCCTGTTACTGACTCGAGCTCGGTAGAGTCGCGAGATAAGGGGGAAATACTTGCTGCGACTTACGACAGACTACGCCGCCTCGCTGCGGAATATCTGAGGAACGAGCGTCGAGATCACACTCTGCAAGCGACAGCTCTGCTTCACGAAGCGCTTCTGCGGGTGCTCAAGCGGCCACATCGTGAGTGGCGCGACGAAGCGCATGTGCTTGCGCTCACGGCGCGGGCGATGCGGCGTATTTTGATCAGCTACGCAGTGGCGCGCGGTCGCCAGAAAAGAGGTGGACCATCGCTGGTACGGGTACCTCTGGACGAAGCACTCGAGTTTTGTGCCGAGCGCGACCTCAACCTCGAAGCGATAGATGAAGCGCTCGAGGAACTTGAATTTGAGGACCCACGGCAGGCGCAAATTGTTGAGTTGCGATTTTTCGCCGGTCTCACTGTTGAGGAGATTGCCTCCACGCTTGAAATATCGCGCGCGACGGTGAAGCGGGATTGGGCGACAGCGAAGCTGTGGTTACGGAACCGGTTGCTCGGCTAAAACTGTGAACGTTCTCATGACGTGAATAAAGCGACTTCGCCGATCACAACGCGAATTAAATCAGATCCAGCGCGCTGGCAGCGCCTCAAACATGTCCTGGCAGATGCGTTGGAGAAGACTTCAGTTGAAGAGCGCATGGAGCTGGTCAGACGATTATGCGCAGATGACACGACACTTCTTCACCAAGCTGAAAAGCTGCTCGCCCTCGATACGACCATCTTCGAAGACTTCGCGGAGTTCGCAGCGAAACATCTCAGAAGTAATGAATACTATCGAGTTGGAGAACGAATGGGTGCGTATGCAGTCATTAAGGAACTCGGGCGCGGTGTGATGGGAGCTGTTTATCTTGCCGAGCGCGCCGATGGAGAATTTGAGAAGCGCGTCGCGATCAAGGTGCTCAAACGGGGCACTGATACAGATGAAGTGCTGCGCCGGTTTCGAACCGAACGGCAAATTCTAGCCGATCTTGAGCATCCGAATATCACGCGGCTCCTGGATGCGGGCACCACGACGGACGGCTTACCGTACTTCGTGATGGAGTTTATCGAAGGAACGCCAATCACACAGTTCGTTCGACAGGAAAACATCGATCTGCGAGGCCGGCTTAAGCTCTTTCTTAAGGTCTGTTCTGCCGTCACTCTTGCACACCAAAAACAGATCATTCACCGCGATATTAAACCCACCAACGTTCTTGTGAACCGCGACAGTGAACCCAAGCTCCTGGACTTCGGAATCGCAAAGCTACTTAGCATCGATCCTAATGACACTAGTACGACAGTACCAGCAGAGCGAAGGCTTACGCCGACGTACGCAGCTCCGGAGCAGCGCGCAGGGCGCCCTGTGACGATTGCTGCGGACGTCTACTCGCTTGGCGTACTTCTCTACGAGCTAGTCACAAGCAAGTCGCCGTCTGTCAACGGGAGCGGGCAGGCTTTGAGGAGGATCAAATCGAAGCATTCCAAGAAACGACAGCTAACCGGCCACGTTGCTCATGACGCCACAACAGAGTACCCGTTGCAGGGTCAACTCGGTCGAATTATCACGCGGGCAATGCAACGCGATCTGGCGCAAAGGTATTGTTCCGTCGCGGATTTGTCCGAGGACATAAAACGATACCTTGACCGCGTTCCACTTCCATGGGCAGCAGAGAGCCGGTCTCGAAATTTAAACCTCGGAGCCAATTCTAACCGTCGTTGGTACGTTACCGCTGGGATTCTCGGGGCCATCCTAATCGCCACTACAATTGTTTTACGAGCGCCGAGGCTTCACTGGGTTCCGAAAGATAGCATGGCAAACACACCTTTGGCGCCGCCGCCAGGACCCTTGACCGATACCGTGCGCTCAATCGCGGTGTTGCCTTTCGACCCGCTGGGCCAAGACATGAACAATGAACTATTGGGACTGGGGATGGCCGATGCGGTGATCGGCCGAATGAGTAATTTGAAGGAGCTCGTAGTTTTGCCTACCAGCACCGTATCGAAATACAAATGGGGCGTAAATGAGCCATTGGCCGCCGGCCGCGCATTAGGTGTGGATGCTATCTTGACTGGAACCGTCCAACGCTCCGGCGACCAGGTTCGAGTAACTGTACAGCTTGTCCATGTCGCCAGCGGCCGGACCATTTGGTCGGAAAAATACGACCAAACATTCACTAACATCTTCGGTATTCAAGACTCGATTTCCGACAGCGTTGCTCGATCGCTTGCGCTTGATCTTAGTAACGACGAAGAAAAGCTGCTGGGAAAACGTTATACCACAACGACCCCTGCCTATGACGCCTATCTGATGGGCCTTTATTTTTGGAACAAGAGATCAAAGGACGGACTCGAAAAAGCAATTGATTATTTCGCACAAGCAGTCGAAAAGGACCAGCATTTTGCGCTCGCCTATGCATTGATGGCAGACTGTTACTACTTGCAGTTCTATTATGGCTACGACTCTAGGCCAGATCGGATTCAAAATGCTAGGATTGCGGTCGAACGCGCACTGCTGCTCGATGATTCTATTGCCGAGGCCCATGTTGCTGCAGCCATGGTCCAACTTCACGATGGGGAGAATCAAAGAGCAATGGTCTCGCTTCGCCGGGCCCTGGCCTTGAACCCCAATTCAGCTATTGCTCACCTGCGATACGCGTGGGAGTTGTGCTCATCCGGGCACTTGAATGATGCCGTCCGGGAAATGAAGCGTGCTCAGGAGCTCGATCCGCTCTCCCCTACCACCAACACAGATCTAGGGATTATTTTTGCGTTTGCCCGCCAGTATCGGGCGGCTTTGGAATATTGTTATAAAGCAACGCAATTAGCTCCCAGCGATGCTTCCATATGGGAGAATCTGGCGTTCGCCTATACTGTAAATGGCATGTACGAACAGGCGCTTGAAAATTATCGAAAGGCAGGTGAACTGGATCCGCACGAGAAAGGCGATAGTCTTGCTTCGATCGCAAGTGTCCTAGCACTTGCTGGACGCAAGTCGGAGTCGGACTCAATGATGCCGGAAATCCTGGAGCTAGGATCCAATGGCAAGGCTGATCCCTTCAACATTGCTGTGTTGTATGGCGTCCGCGACGATAAGGACGCAGCATTCGCCTGGCTCAGTAGAGCATTGCAAGAAGGTTCTGAGGTGCGAACGAACGCCCATGAGCAGGGAGTAATCAGGTACAACCCATTTCTTGATCCACTGCGCTCGGACAGGCGATTCGCGGAACTGCTACGGCAGCACAATCTTGGATCGCTTCTCGCGGGCCCTATCCGCAGTTAGCTACATCAGTGAGCAGCCGTCGGGTTGCTTTGAGAATGGCGGGTGAACTCCTTCTCGTTCTTCACCTCAAACGAGCCGGCAACTATGCGCAGCACTCCGAAGGCACGTTGCTGGCTACTATAAACCCAATGGGCGATCGCGAGGATGAGACGATTCCGCGCGCGCGCGGTGAGGGAGCGCGCTTTTCACGGTCGCTTCTACGGTCTGCGAAATTTTTGCTGCAAAACCGCGCAACTCTGCGCAACGCCGTGCGAACCAGCTTGCCTCTGGTCAGCTCTGAAAAACCCACTGCGAACATCCTGAAAAACTGTGCAAAACGCCCTTTTTGAATTACAAACTAGCTACTCTAACCAGCTGAGCCATGCCGGCGCTGCCCATATGAAAGCCGGTTTAGCGAGTTCATCAAGAATCGGTCCGAGGATCGCGCCGCATCGCGAATAACGGTTACACTCCTCACAAGTAATTACCAGTTCGCTAACTCTGGGCACGCACGCAGGTGCGAGGATCCGCGCTACGGTTTTTTTGGGTTGTTGTCTTCCTCGTCTCTCCGTTGCGACTGCCCTTTAATACCGTGCGCATCGAATGATTCGATTGGATCACTGACGCTGACGGTTTCCGATTGGGTCGTCCGTGTTGAGTTAGACAATGCGAGAATCTCCAGCAGGATTTCTGCGAGCCGCTCCGGTGGCTTGGGTGGCATGCTCATCTATGTTAGAGACGCCGCCTCCTGAAAGTTTT
>JAMXLL010000191.1 GCA_024281015.1 Candidatus Binataceae bacterium | reverse complement strand
ATTGGCCTGGTGGGTGAAATTGAGGGCGTTAATCCCGCGGTCTTGACCACGCTCAGGGACGGCGGCTTCATACCGGTCATCGCGCCGATCGGAATTGGACGACAGGGGCAGACTTTTAACATCAACGCGGACGTCGCGGCCGGCAAAATCGCCGGCACATTACGCGCCGAGAAGCTCATACTGCTGACGGATGTTGAAGGTGTGCAGGACGAGCAGGCCGGCCTTATTTCGGTACTCGACTTCAGCCGGGCGTTGCAGATGATCGGCTCGGGTACGATTGGCGAAGGGATGATTCCGAAGGTTGAGTGCTGTATAGACGCGCTCAGCGCCGGGGTTCAGAGCGCCCACATTATAGACGGGCGCCGGCATCATTCGGTGTTACTCGAAATCTTCACTCGCCGCGGGATTGGCACCGAAGTGAGGAAGCAAGCGGCTAAAGAATAAAAGACAGGCCGCAACCTGCCTATCGCCGAAACCTATTCCGACGGTGCGGTCACCACTGGCCGTTTATGCCTGGCGGGTTGCAATCGTACTGGCCATTGATCGAAAGTGTGCAACGCGCCCCGGCGGGAACGCGGGAAGGGTTGGATTAGAATGAATAATGCCGAAATCGTCGAGCTGGCACACGCCAATCTGGTCAACAATTACGGCTGTATGCCATTGGCGTTCGTGCGTGGCCATGGTGCCTATCTTTATGACGCCGACGGCAACCGCTATCTGGATTTCTTCTGTGGCCTCGCGGTTACCAGTCTCGGCCATGGCCATCCGCGCATAGTGGCGGCGATCAAGCAGCAGGCGGAGAAGCTGACGCACGCCTCTAATGTATTCCATACCGAGCCGATGGCGCGCCTGGCGGCGCGGATAGTCGGTGCTTTCGGCGACGGCCGGGTGTTTTTTGCCAATTCAGGCGCAGAAGCCAACGAGGCGGCGCTCAAACTGGCGCGCCGGTGGGGTCATGCGAAGGGCGGCCGTTTCGAGATAATCTCAACCCTCGGTTCTTTCCACGGGCGGACCTTCGGCACTTTGAGTGCGACAGGGCAGGAAAAGTATCACGAAGGATTTCAGCCGCTGGTACCCGGCTTCAAACTCGTACCGTATGACGATATTGGGGCAATCGAGCGGGCAATCGATCCCAAAACCGCAGCGATCATGGTCGAGCCCATTCAAGGCGAGGGCGGTGTAGTAATGCCCCGGCCCGACTACCTTGCGCGCCTGCGTCAGGTGTGCGACCGCGCGCAACTGCTGCTGATTGTCGATGAGGTGCAGACCGGGATGGGGCGAACCGGTAAGCTTTTCGGTTATCAGCATTCCGGCATCAAGCCTGACATCATAACACTGGCCAAAGCGTTGGGCGGTGGTATCCCGATTGGAGCGATGGTGGCGCGCTCGGAAGTCGCGGCGGTGATGACGCCCGGCACTCATGGCTCGACGTTCGGTGGAAACCCGGTGGCCTGCGCAGCTGCGCTAGGCGTGTTCGATGCGCTGGAGCAGGACGGTCTGATAGCCAATGCTGCCGAAATTGGACAATACCTGATTACCCGGCTACGCGAGATCGCCAGGGAGTGCCCGGATGTTCGCGATGTTCGCGGACAAGGCATGATCATCGGCATAGCTCTCAAGCATGCCGCCAAACCGGTGGTGGACGCGTGTTTCCGCGAACGGCTAATCGTAAACGGTACGGCTGACACTATCCTGCGCTTGTTGCCTCCCTTGATTCTCACCAAGGAAGAAGCCGAGGCTGGGCTCGGCATAATCGAACGGGCATTGCGGGCGGAAGCAGGCACCGCCGGCGCCTGACACAGATTCATTCCTAATTGAACATGAAGCGAGATTTTCTTGATCTTAGTTCTGTCTCATCGAGCGAGCTCCGCGGCCTGCTGCAGCTGGCCACCCGGCTTAAGAGCGAATTGAAGAACGGGATGGAACATCCCTACCTGCGCGGCCGCACCTTGGCGATGATATTTCAGAAGCCCTCGCTGCGAACTCGCCTGACATTTGAAACCGGGATGGCGCAACTCGGCGGCCACGCCATTTACCTGGCGCCTGATGATATCGGGATCGGTGAGCGCGAATCGGTGAAGGATGTAGCGCGCAATCTTTCGCGTTGGGTCGATTTGATCATGATCCGCACTTTTTCCCACGCCACCTGTGTGGAAATGGCCCGCGAGGCCAGCGTCCCGGTGATCAACGGCCTTACTGACCTGCTACACCCGTGTCAGATAGTTGGTGACCTGCAGACGCTGAGCGAGCGTTATCAGGACCTGCGCATGCTCCGGGTCGCCTTTGTCGGGGATGGTTTCAATCTGGCGCACAGCTGGATAGAGGCGGCCGCCTTGCTCCATTTCGAACTGCGCGTGGCATGCCCAGCCGGCTATGAGCCGGACAAGCACTTCCTCGCGCGATTACAACGCGAACCGCGCTGTCTGCTGACCAACGATCCGCTTGAAGCAGTCAAGGACGCCGATGTGGTTTACACTGATACGTGGACCTCAATGGGTCAGGAGCGCGAGACAGGCAAGCGGCAGCGTGATTTCCGGAATTTCCAGGTGAATGGCAATTTGCTGCAGCGCGCCAGGCCACGCGCCATCGTGATGCATTGTCTGCCGGCACACCGCGGCGAGGAAATCACCGACGAGGTGCTCGACGGTCCCCAATCGGTAGTTCTGGAACAGGCCGAAAATCGCCTGCACGCGCAGAAGGCGATCATGTTGTGGCTGCTGCGGCCGTCAGTCCTTACTGCTGACACAAGGCCGGATACGGGCCAGGAATAATGGAGCCTAAGATCCAGAAAGTCGTGCTCGCTTATTCGGGCGGTCTTGACACCTCGGTTATCCTGCACTGGATCAGAGACAACTTCGGGTGCGAGGTGGTTGCCTATTGCGCCGATGTCGGGCAGGGCGATGAAACTGAGGGGCTTGAGCGCAAGGCGCTAGCTGCAGGCGCGAGCAAGCTTTACCTCGAGGACCTCCGCGAGGAGTTCGCGCGCGACTTTGTTTTCCCGATGATGCGGGCAAACGCGGTCTATGAAGGTTATTACCTGCTTGGCACTTCTATCGCCCGGCCGGCTATCGCACGCAAGCAGGCGGAAATCGCCTCGCGCGAAGGAGCAGACACAGTTGCTCATGGTGCTACTGGCAAAGGCAACGACCAGGTACGGTTTGAACTAACTTTCGCGCGGCTCGCGCCGCATCTGACAGTGCTCGCTCCTTGGCGGCATCCCCAATGGCCCTTCACAGGGCGCGCCGATATGATCGCCTACGCTGCCGAAAAACATATCCCAGTGCCGGTGACGGCCGAGCGGCCGTATTCGATGGACCGCAACCTGGTTCACGTCAGTTATGAGGGCGGAATCCTGGAGGATCCGTGGCGTGAACCCTATCGTGACATGTTTCGTCTGACCGTAGCGCCCGAAGATGCACCTGATCAGGCCGAATACGTCGAGGTAGAATATCTGCACGGCGATCCCGTCGCACTCAATGGCGAACCGCTTTCGCCCTCGCTCATTATCGAACGTGCCAATCAGCTCGGCGGTCGCCACGGTATCGGACGAGTCGACCTGGTGGAAAACCGCTACGTCGGCATTAAATCGCGGGGAGTCTACGAAACACCCGGGTTAACCCTGCTGATGCATGCTCATCGCGGCGTGGAACAGGTCACGCTTGATCGCGAAGTCATGCATCTGAGGGATGGGCTGGTGCCCCGCTACGCCGAAATGGTTTACAATGGTCAGTGGTTCGCGCCCGAGCGCGAGTCATTGCAGGCGTTCATAGACCACGCCCAATGGCAGGTAAGCGGAGTAGCGCGGTTGAAAATTTACAAAGGCGCCGTCTCAATCGCTGGCCGTAGATCGGTTAATTCCCTTTATGATCCGGCGATGTCGAGTTTTGAAGGCCCGGGCGGTTATCACCAAGCCGACGCCGAAGGTTTTATCCGGCTCAACAGCCTGAGGCTCCGGGCCATCGCGCAGGTCGAGCGTCGCGCACCAAAAATGAAGAATTGACGTCGCCTGGATAAAAGGTGCATTGGGCAAAGTAATCCAATTTCGGCCGCCGCGCCCAACCCCCAAACTGGTGCCGCGCTCGCGCGGCGGTGAATGTCCGAAATGCGGCCACAAAAAGGACGTCCACGTGATGCATCCCAATGGGGTGCTTACGTGTGCGGCGCGTGGATGTCTATGCCGAACTGCCCCGGTACGCTAGCTCTCCGCAATCACTCGACTCGCTTATCGCTTAATTTTGCGAGGAACACCGGGTTGTACTGGAATACGCTTCGTGCAGGATGAAGGAATCGGGCAATCACGGGCGCGGTACCACGATCAGGCCGGTTAAATCCCTGCCCTCATCGCCGCCGGTGCGCGCCCCCCGCGGGAAGCAAGCGAACTCTAATCTACTGCGCGGGCGTTTCAAAAATCCCCGGCTTCCGGAAGTCGAAGCATTTAGCGCCTCACTCCCATTTGACCGGCGTCTGTACCGCCACGATATTCAAGGTTCCGTGGCGCATGCGCGGATGCTCGCAAGCGTCGGACTGCTGACGCCTGACGAAGCAAACGAGATCGAGCTGGGTCTCAAGGAAATCGAGCGCGAGATCGGGAGCGGTCGCTTTCGGTTCCATCTCTCAGATGAGGATATTCATCTGGCGATAGAGCGGCGCTTGACGGAGAAGATCGGCGCTGCCGGCGCGAAATTGCATACCGCCCGCTCCCGCAACGACCAGGTTGCACTCGACCTCCGCCTGTATCTCCGTGAGGAAATCGGCGCTCTGCTGGATTTGATCCAAGCCCTGGTACAGTCGCTCGCGGCGGTGGCGGCTGATCATGTTGAAACGGTGATGCCGGGCTACACACATCTGCAGCGGGCCCAGCCGCTCTCATTGGCGCACCATCTGCTGGCCTACATCGACATGCTCGAACGCGACCGCGAGCGCTTCGAGCAGGCGCTCGCACGCACTGATGTGATGCCGCTGGGAGCGGGAGCAGTTGCGGCAACAACGCTGCGTATTGATCGGCGCTCGGTGGCCCAGGCGCTTGGCTTCAGGCAAATTGCCTCGAACAGCCTCGACGCCGTCGGCGATCGCGATTTTGCCCTGGATTTTCTCTCTGCCGCAGCGATTCTGGCGATTCATTTGTCGCGCATGGCGGAAGAGATCATCCTATGGGCAACTGCGGAATTCGGCTTCATAGAGTTGCCTGATGAATTCTCCACCGGCAGTTCGATGATGCCGCAGAAGAAGAACCCCGACCTGCTGGAATTAGTGCGAGGCAAGAGCGGGCGCGTTACCGGCAATCTGGTGAGCTTGCTGATGGTGTTGAAAGCGCTACCGCTGGGCTACAATTCCGATTTGCAGGAGGACAAGGAGCGGGTGTTTGACACCCTAGATACACTAAAACCGTTGCTCAATTTAATGGCGCAGCTATGGCCGCGTCTTACTTTCAATCCTGCAGCAATGAGCGCGGCAGCAGGTGGATTTGCACTTGCCACTGACCTTGCCGAATACCTGGTCGCACGGGGAGTGCCGTTCCGCACGGCACATGAGGCGATTGGACGATTGATTGGCGACCTGACCGCGGCCGGCCGTAGCTTGCCAGATGTTGAGCTGGGGGAATTGCAAGAGCTATCGACCGCTTTTCAAGCCGATGTTCTGAAGATCCTCAACCCCGCGCACTCCTTGAATGCGCGCAAAGTCTTTGGCGGTCCGGCCCCGCAAACGGTCCGCCGGCGGCTTCGTGAGCTTGGGCGAAAAGGGGTGTCGTGACTTCGACTCGCCTCGTTGCTGCCGTGCTCGTGTCGCTGGTCCCGGCAACTCTGCTGGCGGGATGTGGGATTAAGAGTGCGCCGGTTCCCCCGCAAACCGTCTACCCCGCCGCGATTTCTGACCTCCGCGCATCGGTGGGTCCTTCCGGCATAAATCTGACCTGGAGCCGCCCGATGCATTACGTAAGCGGCCATTCGATGCGTGACCTGGGCGCCTTCGTGCTGTTGCGCAGCGAGGGTAATCAACCATTACAGCCCCTGGTGGAGATTCCGGTAAGTGATCAGGAGCGATTCTCGCAGCAGCGGCAATTCAGTTACCTGGATAATCAGGCGCAGATTGGCAGCAGCTATAGCTATGAGATTGTCTCGCGAACAACCGACGGGTACACGAGTGCACCATCTAACCGTGTGAGCTTCACTCGCCCGCAGCCGCGCACGATACCAAAGCCGCAGAGTTTTGCAGTGCCTGCTCCAAATGCTGTTCCGGTAGTTAATTAACAAAAAGGAAAACCAGATGGATCTCCAATTGACCGGCAAGGTCGCGATGCTGACCGGAGCAAGCCGCGGACTCGGCCGCGCGATGGCGCAGGCGCTGGCGGCGGAAGGGGTGCGGCTTAGTATCTGCGCAAGGGGGGCGGACGCGCTTGAGCAATCAGCAGCCCAATTGAGGGCCAGCGGTGCCGAGGTGCTGGCCCAGGCAGCCGACGTATGTGAAGCCTCGGCCATGCAATCGTGGACTCAAGCTACCGTCAAGCAATTCGGAGGTATTGACATCCTCATCAACAACGCGGGTGGCGCCCGAGTTGGAACATTGAATCAAGTTTCCGAGGAGGCATGGCAGCAGGCCTTCGAGTTGAACTTCTTTTCCGCGGTGCGCTTATCGCGCCTGTGCGCCGATGAGATGGAGAAGCGCGGTGGCGGCGCCATCATCAATATCAGTTCGATTTACGGCCGCGAGGCAGGAGGCCCGCTGACTTACAATTCGTCCAAATCCGCGATGATTGCGTTCACGAAAATGCTGGCGCGCGAATTGGCGCCGCGCCGGGTGCGGGTTAACTCGATAGCACCTGGTTCAATTCTCTATCCGGGCGGTAACTGGGAGAGAGCGTTCCAGGCGAATCCCGCGTTCGAAAAGGATTTCATTTCACACGATTTTCCAGCGGGGCGGCTCGGCAAGCCCGAGGAAGTGGCGTATGCGGTAGTCATGTTGGCCTCGCCGCTGGCGAGCTGGATTACCGGCGTATGTATGCCGGTTGACGGTGCACAGGGCCGCTCGAATATTTGACGAGCTGTCAGGCGGTTGTTGCACCTGCAAGAGCGCGGCGCTTCGGCGGCGCAGCGCTGTCTCGAGCGGCGCAAAGCCACTCCTCCTGATCGTTCGAAGGGTTGGTAAATTATACTTATGTGGTCGGCATTCGCGACAATAGCTATCTAACAAAAAGTCAGATTCGATCCTGCGTTCAACGGCTTGCGAATAGTGCGCCGGTACTCCTTAAGGAGGCACAATCCCAATTGCTAAGCGTGTCTTACTGGATTGAGCTTCCCAGGGCGATGCCCGCGATTGTCGCTATCGTTCCAGTGAGTACGCTCCCAATTAGATAAACCACCCCTGACAGCACCTGCCCATTCTGGAGGAGGCGAATCGTCTCGTACTCGAAGGTCGAAAAGGTAGTGTAGCCTCCCACCAAGCCGACGGCGAAGAACACGTGCCAGTTGGGGCCGAACCAAATTCGGTCCTGGGCAAATGTGAGAAACAACCCTATTATGAAACTTCCCGTAACATTAATAACTAAAGTTCCGTAGGGAAACGCGACGCCGAAACGACTCGCAAACCAGCCGCCGACCAGATAACGAGTCACCGATCCGATACCGCCCCCGATAGCCACCAAAAGTACTTGCAGCACCTTCAGGACGCGTCAACAGGAAGATCGAGATCGATTGGGCCTATGTCCACGAGAAAGGCAATCTCCCATACTGTGACGGCACTCAGAAAAATGGTCCCACCATTTTGCCAACAGCCGTCGGTCAGCGCCCGGGTCGAGGTGCGAAGATGGTCGGTCGTCGCCGCTGTCGAGCCACAACGCGATATGAGTATCGAGTAAAAGGCTATTTGTCACGTTCGAGCTCTCGGCCGGTCCCGGCATCAATCTCAACCATCGAGTGCAGATGCAATGAGATCTACCCCTTCCCGAGCTCGCACCGAGCCGCGATGAGCCCCGAACAGAGACCCTGCCCGCGCGTTTTGATCAAGCAACGGTCGCACAGCCACTTGATGACGCCCGTGAAAACTATGGGCAATCTGCGGGCCTGGTCTCAGATTCCCGCGAGCTTACGGGCATACGCCGCCACGGTTTTGAAATCGTACTCGCGATAGGCCTGCAGCTTCTCGGCCTCAAAGCCGCCCTCAGCGTGAACCGCCAGGACTTCCTGGTAGCCCCCAAAATCCGAAGCAGTCAGATCCGAAATCAGGTTGAGCAAGCGAAGGCGCTTCTCAGCGTCGAAGCCGTTGGCCCCGCTGAGATATTTGAGAACGTAATCGCGCGTCAATTCGCTGGTGAGGTCTTCTGCAGCGGGTCCTGTTACGAGGATACCGCCGGCGAGATCCTGCACTACCTGAACTGCTTCATGATAGTTATGCGCGAAGTGATACTTGGCGACGTTGGTTAGCAGCGTGTTCGGCACCGCGAAACCATCTTCTATGGTACACGTTGCGGCTGCGTGCTCGATTAATCCCCGCACCATCGTATGGTACGCGGCTAACTGGGTGAGTTTGTCGCGTACATGGCCGGCGCGCGCAATTCCATTGGCCTCGGCCACCGCGGCCCCCGCCCCGACGAGCAATTCGAGCAGCGGCAGCTTGTATGAAACTGCCGTAAAGCGATGATAGCGAACAAATGTCAGGGCGAGCAGGCCGGCGAATTCAACCTCGCCGTTCAGGAAGATGCGCTCATTCGGGACAAAGACGTCATCGAAGACCGTTAACGTCTCCATCATCTTGTGACGGGCGCTGATAGGGTGCTCGAAAGGGTCCTTACGGCTGCCTCCATGCGGACTGGCTATCAGTTTGAGGCCGGGCGTGTTGATTGGCAGTGCGAATGCGATTGCGTAGCCGCGGTCTTCGGGCCGCATCGCCCGGGTCGGTAGCACGATGACTTCGTTCGTGTTCGTCGAGACCGAAGTGTGAATTTTTGCGCCGCGCACGATAATGCCGTCGGGCCGCTGCTCGACAACGTGAACGTAGTAGTCCGGGTGGGCCTGGGCGGTGGGTCCCAGCGAGCGGTCGCCCTTGACATCTGTCTGGGCGACCGCGATCGCCAAATCATTGTCGCGGCAATACTGATAATATTGCTGCACGCGCTGCCGGTACTCGGGTTTTCCAGCCGCAGCCAGCCGCTCGGCTAGAATATGCAATGCCAGCAAAGCATCGCTGCCGATCTCCTTGATCAAAACTACCAGGGTGGCGCCTTCGCGTGTCGAGGCGGCGATCAGCTCGCTGCGCTTTCGTAAATCATCGCCGTTGCGCGGCAGGTGGAAATAGCGACTGTATTCGCCGGCGCCGTTCTGGACGATCGCCAGACTGCGATAGCGTGGGTCCTCGGCCATCCGATAATCAATGCAGGCGTGTTCGACTGCGAGCCCGATTACCGGATGAGTGGTAACGTCGTGGACCCGTTCGCCGCGAAAATAAACGGTGCGCCCGTCCCGCAAGGATTCCTTGTACTGATCTGCTGTCCTGACGCCCATTGTATTGCGCTCCCCAATTCGCTCTCAGCCGGAACTCGGCTGGCGCGCGATTATAGAAGTCAATGGGACACCTGTCCATCTCCTTGATAGAGCGGCCGGTGCCTTCAGCAGTCTCGACAATAGGCCGATCCCGAGGTACAAGGCAGAGTTGATCTCACCCGGGCTGGGACCGTCGTTTGAAGCCAAACCTCGCTATGTTCGACCTGACGGGACGTGTCGCCGCTGTCACCGGTGGCAATGGGGGTATTGGGAAGGGAATCGCACTCGGGCTGGCCGAGGCCGGTGCGGCGGTGGCGATACTCGCGCGCAACGAATCCAAAAATCTGGCGGCACTGGCCGAATTGCGCAGCATCAATGCCAACGCGATTGCACTACGCCTGGACGTCAATCAAAGGACGGCATTGCAGAGCGCGCTCGACGAAGTCGCGGTGAAGCTCGGCCCGGTCGATATCCTGGTCAACAATGCCGGCATTGCGATTCCTGGCGGAGGCTTGAGGCTTGCCGCCGAAGACTGGGACCGGGTACTCGAGACTAATCTGAATTCATGTTTTTTTCTTTCGCAAATCGCGGCCCGATCTATGGCCGCACGCAAATCGGGCAAGATCATCAACATCGCCAGTGAGTATTCGCGCTTTGGTAACCCGATCGCGCCATCTTATGCAGCCAGCAAGGGAGGCTTGATCCAGCTCACTAAATCGATGGCGATTGAATTGGCAGCCGATAATATCCAGGTCAATGCGATAGTACCCGGCTGGATCGAAAGTGACATGACGGCGCCTATCAAATCGCGTCCCTTTTACAACGAGATCCTGATGCGCACCCCCGCTGGAAGGTTCGGGACACCCGCGGAATGTGGCGGAGCGGCGATTTTCCTCGCCTCCCATGCCTCTGATTTCATTACCGGCGCGACCATTTTTGTCGACGGTGGCTATGCCATTCGCTGAGAGCGCAATCGCAGAACAGATCATACCGAAGCATCCTCATGACAAGGTATCGCGCAGAAGTGGTTGGGTCGCTGTTGCGTCCCTCCTATCTGAAGCAGGCGCGTTTGGATCTCGCCGCCGATCGGATCTCAGTCAAACAATTCAAGCAAATCGAAGATCGCGCCGTAGATGAAGCGATAGCACTACAGCAGGAAAGCGGTCTCGATGTGGTCACTGACGGCGAGATGCGCCGTTCGGGTTCCAGCGGCCCGCTGACGGATTATGTCGAAGGCTTTGAGGCGATTGGCCTCGAAACATTTCCATGGCGAGCGCCCGGTCCCAAGGAAACGCAATTACCGGTACCCTTGACGGTCACCGGCAAGCTCCGCAGGCGGCGCTCGCTGGCAGCCGAAGAGTTCATTTATGCCCGCGCACGGGCGCAGCTCCCGTTGAAGGTGACTCTGCCAAGCCCGCTGATGTTGGCGCTGACGTGGTCGCCAGTTTTCTCCGCAGACGCATACCCCGAGCCGTTCGAGTTGTTCGCTGATGCGGCGATGATCCTGCGCGATGAAATCGCAGAGCTGGTCAGCCTAGGCTGCGAATACATTCAAGTCGACGCGCCGGAACTCGCCATCCTGGTCGATTCGGCGACCCGCAGCCACGTATACGAAGCAAGGGGTATCTCGAGCGAACGGCTCCTGCTTGAAGGCGTCGATTTGCTCAACGCACTCGCTGACGTCTCAGGGGTGACTTTTGCCCTTCACCTGTGCCGTGGCAACCACGCGGGTCAGTGGATGTCAGCCGGCGGGTATGAGACCATTTCCAAACGCGTGTTCGGCGGCTTGGCACACTACTCGGTATTGCTTCTTGAATATGATGATGGGCGCTCGGGGACTTTTGAGCCGCTCGTCGACGTTCCGCGCGATAAAACCGTGGTGCTAGGGCTGCTCTCGACCAAAAGCGACGATCTTGAGCCGTTCGAAATGTTGACGGATCGCTTGGAACAGGCCGCTCATTATTTTCCCCGCGAGCAGCTGGCACTTTCGACCCAATGCGGATTCGCTTCGGTCGCGGCGGGTAATCCACTTCGGCAGGAGAGCCAACGGGCGAAGCTCAAACTGGTCGCGGATGTCGCGCACCACCTGTTCGCATGAGATTTGGGTAAGGGCGCCAAAACAGCTGCCCTTACCCAAATGCTTAATGGCCGGTGTAGTGCGGTTTGCGCTTTTCAACGAAGGCGCGGGCTGCTTCCTTCTGATCTTCAGTACCGAAGGTCATCATCTCGTAGGCCAACGATGCATCGAGGATCAGGTTGGCCTGTTGCTTGAGCCATTTGTTAACCGCAAGTTTACTCCAGCGGATCGCCCAGGTAGGCCCGTCAGCGAGTTCCTGGGCGAGTTCGCGCGCCTTCGTCATGACCTGATCCGGCGGCACAGCATAGTTCACCATCCCGATTCGCCCGGCCTCCGCGCCGTTGATGAAATGGCCGCGCATCAGGAATTCCTTGGCGCGATGCGGCCCAATCAGGAGCGGCCAGATGACCGCGCCACCATCGCCGGCTACGATTCCGACCCGCACGTGAGTGTCGGCAAATCGGGCTTTTTCCGAGACCACGGTGATATCGGTCAGCAGCGCGACGGTCGCTCCTAAACCTACTGCGTCGCCGTTGATTGCCCCTATAATGGGCTGCTCGACGTCGAGCATATTCTCGACGATGCGTCTGGCTTCAGCGGGCGTCATCAGCGTGCGCTGCCGGCCTTCTGACGAGCCTCCACGATTAGCCATTCCCTTAACATCTCCCCCTGCGCAGAAGGCCCGCCCGGCGCCGGTGAGAATGATTGCATTGACCTCGTCGTCGACCGCCAAATCGAGCCAAACTGCGCAGAGCTCACGATGCATTACCGGGTTGACCGCATTCAGCGAATCCGGCCGATTGAGTGTGACCGTTGCAATGCGGTCGGTTTTTTCAATCTTGAGCGCCTCGTATTTGCTGTAATCCACCATGTGAATGCACCTCCGGTTTTAATCCTCCCGCAGGATGGCGCGAGAGGAACGGGTGAGGTTTCGGTCCATACAACCTCATGGACTGGTGTTACCGCGCGGCGTGACTAACCAGTGCCAGGATTAGAAACGGCGTTCGCCACTGCCCATCGTCAGATAGCAGACCATTCCAGCCATATAGATCAAGGCGATCAAATAAAACGCACCGGCAAACGAATGCGTCAAATTGACAATAAAGCCGGTCAAGGCGATCCCGATGATCCCCGGTAATTGGGCAAACGTGTTGCTCAGCCCCATCAGGATTCCCGCGTAGCGCGGCGCTATATCGAGATGATTGGCGGCAAACCCGGCTATGCCGAATGCCGCACCTCCGGTTGCAGCTGTAACAAGTGCCGTTGCGACCAGTGCTGAATTGGCCAACGGCAGCAGGAGCATCGGGACGGCGCCCAGGGTAAAAGCAAGAGTCTGCATCAGTTTGCGAACTGCCGTCAGGCTCATACCCTGTCTGCGCAGCCCATCTGCTATCCATCCGCTAAAATTGCCAACGCCGAAAGCGGCGATCCACGGGACGATGGAGTAACTTCCGAGACGCTCCATCGGAACGCTGAAAGTTTTGTGCAGGTAACTAGGCAACCAGAGCAGGATGATATAGAGGCCAAAGTTGTTGCAAACGTGGGCGATAACGATGGCCCAGACGTTCTTCTCGCGCAGGATTGCCGCCCAGGGAATCGATTCGGCCAGCGGTGCCTGAGCCTGGTCGGCGCGGATTAACGCCAACTCATGGGCTGTGACGCCTGCGCACTGCGCGGGGACGTCAGCGGCTTTGACTAGCCAAACCAGCAACCAGATCACGCCGAGGATGCCCGAGATGTAGAACACGGCCGGCCACCCCATGCTCAGCACGATCACCGGACTTGCGATGAGGGCGACCGCGGTTCCGAAGGAGACGCCGCTTACGTACAGTGAAATTGCGCGTGAGCGTTCCGATTCAACGGTCCAACGTGCGGCTAGGCTGTGCACGGCCGGAAAATGGACCGACTCGCCCAGCCCCAGAACGGCCCGCATCAGCAACAATGCCCCGAACGAGATGTCTGCCGCAGCAGGCGTGAGCAGCGTACCGACCGACCAGAGCAGAACGCCTACGCTCAACACCCGCTTGCCGCCAAAACGGTCGGCTAGCCAACCCCCTAGCATCTGCGGCCCGATGTATCCCCAGAAGAACGAAGAAAGCACCAAACCGGTTGCCGCTGCATTATAGCCGCGGTCGCGTGCGAGCGGGATGATCGCAATTGAGATGTTAACCCGGTCGACGTAACAAATAGCCGTCGCCAGCGCCAGCAAGGCCACCACCGTGTAGCGGCGCGGCCAAATGCGGAGCTGCGCTATTTCCGCCTGGATTTCAGCCGATTGGTTCATGTCCATGTCCCGCGCCTATGTCGCAAGTGGCCATTGTAATAGAATTGGGTGCCTGTGGGTTACTGGCCTGTATTCCTCGACATTGGCGGACGCCCATGCACTGTGATCGGCGCCGGCGAATCTATCGAGGACAAAGTCCGCCGCCTGCTCGATGCGGGCGCGCTTGTCACCGTCATCAGCCGTGAGCCCAATGATGGAATAAAGATGCTGGCGGCAGCCGGCGAGATCCACCATTTCGCTCGCGAATATCGCTACGGCGATCTGCACGGTAATCTTCTTGCCTATATCGGCGGATGCAACGCTGAAATGACAGCTCAGGCTGTCAGCGAGGCGCGTGAAGTGGGGGTTCCGCTGAACGTCGTCGATCAGCCTGAATGCTCGAGCTTTATATCCCCAGCCACGTTCAGGCGCGGCGACTTGCAAATCGCGATCTCGACCAGTGGTTCAAGCCCGGCGGTGGCTGGCATGATCCGCCGGCGCCTGGAACAGCAGATTGGGCCGCCATATGCGTTGATCCTGACGATCATGCGTCGCGCTCGGCAGTTTCTTCGGCTCCACGAACCAGAACAAGCCGCCCGTGCCGACAAGCTGAAGGTACTGGCGGCAGCGCTATTGGATTCGGTGGAACAGCTCGATCATCTCCAGATCGAGCACTTACTTAGGTTGCATCTCAACGCGGAAAGTGGGGAGCTGGGCGTTGACCTGCGAAATGCCATACCGGCCCGCCATGGGCCCGTTTGCCGGGACGGCTAAGATTGTGGCGATGGATCTGTTCTGGGTGCTCCTGGCCTTGAGTTGCTATTTTGCCTCCGCCGCGGCCTTCGCGACAGAGCGCGCGGATGGGGCTGATCGAAACGGCAAAGAGGCGGCAATCCTGCTTGGGGCGGGCGCCCTCCTTCAAATGATCGAGTTCACCAGTGGCGCGCTTCAAACCGGCAACTTGCCGGTGACTAACTTTGCCCAATCACTCTCGTTCCTGGCCTGGTTGACCGCTCTCGTCGGACTGGTTCTTATCGTGCGCTTTAGGATGAGGGTGATCGGAACATTCGTCGCCCCGATTGTATTTTTTGCACTGGGTGCCGCCGTCCTGATAACGAAAGGTCGGCGCCTGACCGTTCCGGCCACGTTGCGCAGTGCCTGGCTGCCGGTTCACGTCACATTGGCGTTTTTGGGATATGCCTTGTTCGTGCTGGCTGCCGGCGTGAGCTTGGTATACCTCGTTTACGAGCGGCGGCTCAAAGCCAAGCGGCTGACCCTTATCGATGGACCACCGGCGCCGAGCCTCGAAAAGCTTGACCGAGTCAATTATCACCTCCTGGGCTGGGGTTTTCTGATGCTGACGCTCGCCATCGTAAGCGGCGCGATTTGGGCCGACACCATCTGGGGACATTTCTGGTCGTGGGAACCGCAGGAGTCCTGGTCGCTGGTGATTTGGCTGCTGTATGCGGCTTTGCTGGAATCGCGGCTGACGATAGGATGGCGCGGCAGGCGGGCCGCTGCACTGACGATTGTCTTGTTTTCCGTGCTGGTCAGCTCATTCCTCGGTGTTAGCCTGGTTACACCTGGCAAACATGGCGGTAGCTTCGGCTAATCGGATGGAACAGAAGCTCCTGATTCTCGGCCTCAATCATCAGAGCGCGCCGGTGGCGACGCGGGAGCGGCTCGCCTATGCCGAAGAAGAGATTGTGCCGGCGCTCCGCAGACTGAAGCAGCAAGTCCCATCGCTGGCCGAAGCTGCATTGTTATCTACGTGTAATAGAGTCGAGATAATCGGCGCTGGAACCGATAGCGGGCTGGCTGCCGAGGAGAGCCTGCTTTTTCTTTCGCACGATCGTGCTTTTCCGGCCGAAAGGTTCAGAAAGACTCTCTATCATTTCGACGGTCGCGATGCGGCGCGCCACCTTTTTCGGGTCGGCGCGAGTCTCGACTCGATGGTGATCGGTGAGCCCCAGATTCTGGGGCAGGTCAAGGCTGCCTATGCTCGGGCTACAGAGGCCGGAACTGCGGGATTAGTGCTCCATCGCGCCTTTCATAAGGCTTTCTCCGTGGCAAAACAGGTTCGCAAGGCCACGCTGATCGGGCACGGCGCGGTATCGCTGAGTTCTGCCGCTGTTAGCTTGGCAGGCAAGATCTTTGACACGCTCGCCGATAAGACCGTGATGCTGATGGGCGCGGGCAGGATGGCGGAACTGACCGCTCGCAGTCTGAAGCGGCAGGGTATCGAAACGCTGTTGATTACCAGCCGCAGGTTTGACAATGCGGTCGCGCTGGCACGCGCACTCGGCGGGACGGCGGTGCCTTACGCCAATTTCAAACCTCATCTGAGAATGGCCGATGTCGTGATTGGCTCGCTAGCGGTCAGCCGGCCGGTCTTGGGGCCAGCTGAGTTCGAAGGAATCGTCAAGGAGCGCCGTTACCGCCCTACTTTCCTGATCGACCTTGGCGTGCCAAGGAATTTCGACGAGCGGCTCAACTCACTCGAAAATGTTTACGTCTATGATATTGACGACCTCGGTAAAGTGGCACTCGAGTCGCGCGGCGAACGGGAGCGCGAGGCGCTGCGAGCGGAGCCGCTGGTCGAGGTCGAAGTGGATTCATTCATGCGCTGGCTGGAAGGTCTGGAATTGGTGCCGGCCATCAAGGATATCCGCTTCAGTATCGAGCAATTGCGTGCGGATGAAATCGAGCGCAATCGAGAATGGCTCGCGAGCCTGGCTCCGGGTGAGCGCACACGAATCGAGCTTATGACGCGCAGCCTGGTGAACAAATTGTTCCATCGCGTGCTGTCCGGTCTGCGCGACAGTCAAAATCCGGCGTCCGAAGGAGCCTATACCGCGGCTATCGCGCGCCGCTTGCTCTGCAGCAGTATTCAGCCAGGTAATGAGACGGACGACGCCGCGGAACCCTGCGAGACGCCCGATGAGTTGAACGAAGTCGGGCCGCACAATATTCATGGCCCGAGTCAGGTGAGAGCGCCGGCCCGAAA
Source organism: Candidatus Binataceae bacterium (assembly GCA_024281015.1). Taxonomy (GTDB): domain Bacteria; phylum Desulfobacterota; class Binatia; order Binatales; family Binataceae; genus JAMXLL01. The sequence goes on along the minus strand of JAMXLL010000191.1, from coordinate 2,197 downwards.
ATAGAGGGCTGCACACTCTTTCGCCTCCGCCGGGCGAATCTCCTATGACCAGTCTCCTATGACCAGTTCTCCACAGATTCTGGTTGGTACTGCCTCGTGGACCGATCCAACCCTGGTCAAATCAGAGCTGTTCTATCCGCCGGCTGCGAGGAGCGCGGCTGAGCGGCTCGCCTTTTATGCCAGCCAGTTTCCCACGGTAGAAGTTGATTCCAGTTATTACGCAATTCTCTCCGAAGACGTCACCCGGTTATGGGTGACCCGGACCCCGCCCGGCTTTGTCTTCAATATCAAGGCGTTCGCATGGCTTACCCAACATCCGGCCGAGGCGAGCCGGTTGCCGGCAGCGATCAAAAACGCGCTGCCGGCCGGCTTGAAGTCATCTCCGCGCATCAAGAGTCCGCCGCCCGAACTGTTGAGGTTGGCCTTCCAAATGTTCTGGAGTTCGCTCAAACCGTTGCGCGACGCTGGCCGTATAGGCCTTGTGCTGTTCCAATTGCCGCCGTATGTAACCTGCCGACAATCCAACCTGGACTACCTTGCAGCACTACCGGAACGTTTGCCGGGCGCCGAGATCGCCGTCGAATTCCGCCATGCAAGTTGGACGAATGAGCCGAGCCGGCGCAAGCAGACATTGCGGTTCTTGCGGGACCATGGTCTCGCTTACGTTTGCATCGATTCCCCAACCGAATCTGGCCTGACGCCGGTGATGGCAACTACTGCAGCCGAGGCGTACATACGCTTCCACGGCCGCAACGGGGAAAACTGGTTCAAGCGCAACATCACCGCGGCTGAGCGCTTCAAATACCTATATGCTGAACGCGAGCTGGCCGAATGGGCCGGCCGGCTCAAACAGCTCTCGGGCGTCCGGCGCGCCTTCGCCATTTTCAACAACTGCTACAGTAACTTTGGAACCATGAATGCAACTACAATGAGGGAGATGCTCTCACGGCCTTGATGCGACTCTACCAATTCGCGGTCAGCCCCTTCTGCGCGAAAGTGCGAAAGATCCTCGATTTCAAGGGGATCGATTACGAAGCCATGGAAGTGGATTACGTCGAGCGCAAAGAACTGGTAATGGCCTCGGGCCAGATGATGGTACCGGCAGTGACTTTCGACAGCGGCGAGACGTTGACCGATTCGGAGCAGATCGCAACGGTGGTTGAGGAACGTTATCCAGAACCAACGCTTTTTCCGCATGCCTGGCAGGGAGTTCATCTGGCGCTGGCGCGGTACTTTGATGCCGAATTGGAAGACGCGCTGTTCAGGGCCGCAGTGCCTTACGAGCTTGCCCACTACCGAAGCCAGGGGGCGGATCACGCCGCGTTGTGGTGTCTTATCCGCGAGCGCAAGTATGGGTCGGGCTTTGTGGATCAGATGGTCCGGGAGCATTCGGCGAATCTTTCGCGGGCGCATAAGTTGCTGGCGCCGCTGGAAGACTCGTTGGGCGATCGCCCCTTCATTCTCGGCCGCATCGGCTATGCTGATTTTGCACTTTATGGTCAGCTCACCTACTTCGCGGTCACTGGCTCTCTGACTATTCCGCCGACTTTGCCGCATTTGCGCGCGTTCTTCGAACGAATCGACCGGATCTCTTCGGCTCTCGAAGCGTAACGCACCCTGCAACGGTTCAGACGGCATTCCCGGCGGGGATTAACAATTAAGGGCCGGAACATCGGGCTCAGATCCCGCCAACTGCTCGCGGCAGATCCCTGCGCCGAAACTACCAGCCTTGGTGCGTTACTGCGGGGTTTGTGATGCGGGGCCCGTTGCGCCGACGGTTCTGCGTGTTTCTGTCTGCTGCGTAGTCGGGGCGCGAGGTTCGCTTTGTTGCGCCGATAATTGGCAATTGGTATCAAGCTGAAACGGACTTATAGCTCGGGCGCTACTACGATTCCGCTCGTCAAAGATCGTGAACGAGCATTTGTAGTCTATATCCAGCGCAACCTAATGGTCTCGCTTGCTTATGACATCACTGAGAAGAGATGGCGGGCGACATCGTACCAATCCTGAATAGCGGGAGGACCCGATCATGCGTGTTGCAGTCGGCGGATATTTGGCGGTAGCCAACAGCTTTGCCACCCAACGGACCGGCCTGGAGCAATTTCAGCGCTCACAAATTTCCGGTGACGAGCTGATAAAGCGAATGGGCCGGGGCGATAGTGCAATTGCCGGATTTTTGAGTGGCGCGCGGGAGCAG
>JAMXLL010000190.1 GCA_024281015.1 Candidatus Binataceae bacterium | reverse complement strand
ACTTCCGGGACGAAGTTGTAGCGGCGATTCTTGGGTTCAGTATAGCCGTGTGGCTTTTGGCGGTCAGGAAGTTTGACCTTTTCCTGTTCGATCTTGTGGTAGGGGATGAGACTCAGCAGATGCGAGATGCAGTTGAGCCGGGCGCGCCGTTTGTCATCAGCATTGACGATGTACCAGGGTGCATACGACGTATCGGTCGCCAGCAGCATTTCGTCTCTGGCCCGCGAAAAATCATACCATCGCCGATGAGATTCAAGGTCCATCGGGCTTAATTTCCAGATTTTCCGGCCGTCATTGATCCGCCCCTCGAACCGCCTGGTCTGTTCCTCCTGGCTAACCTCGAACCAGTATTTTACGAGGATGATGCCCGACTCGACCATCGCACGTTCCCAGGCGGGACAGATCTCAAGAAACCGGGTGGCCTCCTGCTCCGTGCAGAACTCCATCACTCGTTCGACACCCGCGCGGTTGTACCAGCTCCGATCAAAGATAACGATTTCCCCGGCCGCGGGAAGGTGTGGTACGTAGCGCTGAACGTACATCTGCGATTTTTCCCGGTCAGTGGGCGCCGGCAGTGCAACAACTCTGAATACCCGCGGACTGACCCTATCCGTGATGCGCTTGATGACGCCACCTTTGCCTGCGGCATCGCGCCCTTCGAACACGACGACAATTTTCAGACCTTTGTGCGTGACCCACAACTGCAGCTTTACCAGCTCTTCCTGGAGCTTCTCCAGCCGAGCTTCGAATTCCTTATTCTTCAGTTTCGCAGGTTTCCCATTGGAATCAGCTTGATTGGACTTAGAGTTCTTCTTGTCTGGCTGCTTGTCGGCCAATGGACTGCACCCTCCGTCTTGAAATCAGTACGGGCTCTGAATGACACCCGCTGTCTTAGTGGCTTTTCTCGCGGACGAGCTTAGCGCGGCTGCATCCATTCGGCGTTGGTCAGATTCCATCCGCCACCGAGTGACTTGTAAAGGTTAACAACCGCAAGTAACTGGTCACGCTGTGTCTGCGCAAGAGCATCTTCGGCGGGGAACAGCAGCTGTTCGGCCTCCAGCACTTCGAAGTAGCTTGCTCGGCCAACGTCGTAGCGAAGGAGAGCCAAGTGTACAGACTCCTTCAGCGAAACGACCTGGTGCTGAAGCGCGTCCCGCTGACCCACCAGGGTCTGCTGCGATATCAGCGCATCCGAGACCTCCCTGAATGCGACGAGTACTGTCTGTTTATACTGGGCAATGGCACCATCCCAGAAGGCCTGTTGGGCATAATAGCTTTGCAGGATGCGGCCGCCCTGAAAGAGCGGACCGGCTACGACTCCCGCAATTCTCCAGATGTTGAAACTGCTATCAACGATGTCGTTTATATCAGGGCTCTGGGCGCCAAAAAGCGCTGACAGTCCTATTTTTGGGAAGAAGTTCGCCACTGCAACGCCAATTTCTGCGTTGGCACCGATCATGGTTTGCTCGCTCTGGAGAATATCAGGGCGGCGTTGCATCAGATCCGAGGTCATTCCAGGTGGCGTGAGCGGCATGACCTGCCTGATCAGAGGCGTCCTTCTCTCGATTGCTCTGGGATAGGAACCAACCAGTACGCTAATCGCATTCTCTTGTAGTACGATTGCCCGCTTCAGGCTGGCAATCTTGGCGATGCTGGAATCGTAAGCGGCCTGGGCACGCATCACCGGAAGCTTGCTATCCTGGCCGTATTCGAAACGCTGTGTGAAGAGATCCAGGGTTTGCTTGTAGACGCGGGCACTTTCCTGCGCAATGGCGAGCTCGAGGTCAAGCTCAAGCAAGCTGAAATAACCGGCCGCTACATCACTGACCAGCGCCAGCATGACGCCGCGCCGGACATCCTGCTGGGCGAAGAGGTTTGCTCGCGCAGCTTCGGTCGAGCGCCGGATGCGGCCCCAGATGTCAATCTCCCAGGCGGCATTCAGGAACCCCCCAAAAGTGTTGAAGGTTAGATTTCCCCCGGCTGCTTCGAACGGAACAAAAGTCTTCTCTCTACCAGCAAATGCCTGGTAACCAAGCTGAGGATAGAGTTCGGAGGCAGCCACCCAGACAAGTGCGCGGGCCTGATCGACCCGGGCCGTCGCCAACTGGAGATTGTAGTTGTGCGCCAATGCTTCCGCGATCAGGGATTGGAGCACTTTATCGTTGAAGACGCTCCACCACGGCAAGTCGGCGAGCGAGTTGGCCTCCGCGGGACTCAGCTGCGAACGGTACTCTTTTACAAGATCCAATTGCGGCTGCTTGTAATCTGGTCCAACTTCAAGCTTCCACAGCTTGCCCCAAAAACCCTGCGGCTCTTCAACCGGCGAACACCCGATTATTGCCGCTGCTGCCAGGACAGCGGCTAATAGTCCAACAATTCTAGCTGTCGAACCTCTCATCCTCACCAGCAATACTCCTATTGGATCGCTGCCAACATTTTTCTGAACCTCGACAGCGTAAAAAGGGTATAGGCAGAGCCGATCAGAAACATTTTGAAGACGTCGCGCCAAATCATGACTGGGGTCGCATTTCTGAAAAGAACCGCCTGCGAGAAGCTGACGAAGTGAGTCGAAGGAACAAACTGCATAAATCTTTGCAGTAAAATGGGCATGCTCTCCAGGGGGGTCTGACCTCCCGATAGCAGGCTCATTGCGATGAAGACTGGAAATGCGAGTAATCCGAACTGGGGCATCGAACGCACAAGTGTTGAGAGCATAATGCCGAGTGCCGTCACCGAGAACAGATACACAACCAACCCACCAGCAAAGAGTGGGACGGAACCGGCAATCGGTACCCCGATTGCTCCTTTTACGACAAGGTATAAGGACAGCATCACGGCTACTACGACTACCAGCCCGTTCGCCCAGATCTTGGCAAACATCAGTTCGTATGGACTCAGCGGCATCACGAGCAGGTGCTCGATGGTACCGTGTTCTCGTTCCCGCAAGACGGCAGCCCCGGTCAGAAAGATCGCGAGTACCGAGATGTTGTTAATGATCTGGTTGATCGCCACGAACCAACCCTGCTGCATGTTGGGATTGAAGCGTGCCCGCGTGACAAGCCGCACTAGGTCGCGATCCTTGCGACGCCCCTCGGTAGATAGATATTGGTTGACCTCGTTCAAAATGATCTTCTGCAGGTAACCGGGACCTCGGCCGGCCTGGCTCATCGCGGTCGCGTCGGTGATCAGCTCTACAGTCGGTTTAAGGCCCCTGTTGAGGTCATGCTCAAACTTAGGCGGTATATCGATGATAAAGGTATACTTCCCTTCATCCATCGCGCGGTTGATCTGGCTAAACGGTATTACCGCCGGGGGCAAGAACAGCGGTGGTAACAAGGCGTCGCGGATTCGCCGTGAAAGCGTCGAGTGATCTTCGTCGACGACGGCGACCGAGGCATTGATCACGTCCATTACCGCGCTCTTTGAGGGTGTATATACCGAAAAAGTAAAAGAATAAGCGATGAGGAATAGCAGGACCGGATCACGGAAAAGGCTGAGCAATTCCTTGATGCCAAGCTGAAAGATATGCCGTAGATGGCGCATCGGCTAATCTTCCTGTTTATTGAGCAAAGCCAGTGAGATTGCGAAGTAGATCAGCGAAAGTACGCCGAGGGCGACCACGTTGCGCCATAATGAGGCGAGTCCGAGGGCCTTGGTAAACGTCCCCACGCTAATTGCCTGGAAATAGGTGCTCGGAAAAATCTGCGCTGCAACCCACGCTCCCTTTGTCAGCGAGGAAACCGGAACGAACATTCCCGAGAATTGGACCGCGGGGAGAATGGTTATGATCGCCGCGGCGAAAATCGCGGCGGTCTGCGTCGTTGCGAACACCGATATCAGCAGGCCAAACCCGGTGCTCGCCAAGACATAGATTACTCCGCCCAATACCAAGGTGGCGCCGCTACCTTTCAATGGGACACGAAACAGAAAAATTGCCAGCGCCACCAGTGTTCCGAACTGAATCAGTGCCACACCGAGGTATGGCAACTGTTTGCCGAGCAGAAATTCCAGCCGAGTGGCAGGGGCTGCATAGAAATTGGCGATCGAGCCCAGCTCTTTCTCGCGGACGACGCTCAGTGCAGTCAGCATGCTGGGGATGAGGATCAGAAGGAGCATGATGTCGCCGGGGACCATGGCGTAGATGCTCTTGAACGCTTGATTGTAAAGCGCACGGGGCTGAAACGTTATCGGCTTCGAAACTGGCGGTAATCCCAGCGACTGGCGCAAGCGTTTCAGATATTGGTCTTGCGTGCCCTCGACATAGCTCCGTGCAGTTTCAGCGCGGAAGGGTTGTGCGGCGTCGAGATAGATATTCACCTGAGGCTGGCGGCCGCGCTGCAGGTCCCGTTGGAAGCTCGGAGGAATTTCGAGCGCAATGCGCAGTTCACCATTGCGTAGCCGGCGGTCGAGTTCGCTGTAGTTGAGCAGGGGCTTGTTCTCGACGAAATAATATGACCCTCTCAGGCTGTCGGCATAGAGACGGCTGGCGGGAGTACCGTCCGAATCGAGCACCGCAAAAGGCAAGTGGTCGACATCGAGTGAGATCCCGTAGCCGAACACGATCATCAGCAGGATCGGCCCGAGGAGAGCGAAGGTCAATCTCACCGAATCATGCTGCAACTCGACCGCTTCACGGCGGGCGAACGCCCACACACGTCCCAGACTGAACCTGCTGAGCTTTTGCTCCGCATGAGGTTGAAGACCGGTGGGCTGCGCGGACTCGACAACTGTCGACGGCGCAACCGCCTGTTGAGCCGCTTCCTCGAGGTATCCGATGAAGGCGTCTTCGAGGGATTTTGCTTTTCGCTCCTTGACCAACTCTTTCGGAGGCCCCTGGGCTAGCACCCTTCCTTGATGCATCATCGACATGCGGTCGCAGCGTTCGGCCTCGTTCATAAAATGGGTGGAAAGGAAAATTGTTACGCCGTTCTCACGTGAGAGCCGAATCAGCAATTCCCAAAAACCATCTCTGGCGACCGGGTCAACACCAGAGGTTGGTTCATCGAGAATAAGCATTTCAGGTTCATGGATAACTGCGACGGCCAGCGACAGCCGCTGCCGAATGCCCAGCGGCAGACTCTCAGCCAATGTGTCAGCCACCGACTCAAGCCCGAAGCGCGCAAGCAACTCATTGACACGCTTATCTCCCGCCTCTTGTGGAATATCGAAGAGCCGCGCATGCAGAAGAAGATTTTGCCTCACGGTCAGTTCGGTATAGAGCGAAAAGGCCTGGGTCATGAAGCCTACTCGCCGCCGCGATTCAACGTCGCCGCCCTTGACCTGCTTGCCAAACAACATCGCGGTCCCGTCCGTGGGGGGCAGCAGGCCGGTCAGCATCTTCATCGTGGTGGTCTTGCCGCAGCCATTCGAACCCAGGAAGCCAAAGATCTCTCCGCGCTCGATCCGGAAGCTCACGTGATCAACCGCAGTGAACGCGCCGAATCTTTGAGTAAGGCCATGCGCTTCGATAGCCGGAGTTTCGCCGCTCGATTGCCAGGGTCGAATCTCCGGTTCTCTGTGGCCGCGCCGCAGTTCCTCAGGCAGGAGCTGAATGAAAGCTCGTTCGAGAGTGGTTTCTTTGGTCTCGCTCTTGAGTTCGTCGGGGGTGCCGGTTCGAAGGATCTTTCCCGCGTTCATTGCGACCAGCCAATCGAATCGCTCGGCTTCGTCCATGTAGGCGGTTGCCACCATGACACTCATGCCAGAACGGCGAGCCCGAATGCGATCGATCAGCTCCCAGAATTGGCGCCTCGCCAGCGGGTCGACACCCGTAGTGGGCTCGTCAAGAATGAGGAGGTCGGGGTCATGAATCAGCGAGCAACACAGTCCCAGCTTCTGCTTCATTCCGCCCGATAATTTTCCAGCGGGACGGTCGCGAAAGGGAGTAAGATCGGTGCTGGCAAACAATTCCTGGATTCGCCACTCGCGCTCCTCGCGGGATTGCCCGAATAACCGCCCAAAGAAATCCGCGTTCTCGAAAATCGACAAGGTGGGGTACAGATTCTTACCCAGTCCCTGAGGCAGATATGCGACTCTGGCAGAAATGGAATTGCGAAAGCCCGCGTCGGCGATATTGCCGCCAAGTACCTCGACCTCGCCGGACTGTATTCGCCGAACTCCAGCAATCATGCCCAGAAGAGTAGATTTGCCAACTCCATCCGGACCGATCACTCCGATCATTTGCTGGGCCGGAACATCAAGGTTGATGTTGTCGAGAGCGACGACGTTGCGATAACGCTGGCTTACCTGCTTCAGTCTCGCCACCGGTTCGGGCACGCCGAGTGCGACATCCCTAACGGGCGCGATTTCAACCGTTCGGACTGTACTACTGCTGTCCATTGTCCATTACTTGGCGTTCTCAGAACCGGTCGCGGTGTTTTCAGAACCAGTCGCATTCCACAGCTGACCTGGAGTAACGTTCTTCCACTGGAGCATTGGCGGCCATTCGGCGCTATCGTCGTAGCGAACGTAACCCATCCCGGGAGTCCCCACTTTTACGTAGCGTTCAAACTGGCGCAGTCTGTCCTTGTTGAGCTGCAATTTGACCCGAAAGGTTAGATTGTGCCGTTCTTCTGCAGTCTCGACGGTTTTAGGTGTGAACTGTGCTTCTGGCGAAACGTATGATACCAGCGCCCTGATTGGATAATCCGGCGCAGAATCCAGAATGATTCGCGCCTGCGAGCCGAGGGCGACTTTCCCCGCAATTGGCTCCGGAAGAAAGAGATACATATAGACGTCGCTCAGATCGACGAGGGCGAGCACCTTACCGCCAGCAGGTAGAACTTCCCCCGGCTCGGCCAGACGATTCTGCACACGTCCCCGGATCGGCGCTTTGAGCACACTGTCCTCAATCTCGGCTCTGAGCCGCTCCGCTTCTGCAGTGGCCGCATCGATTGAGGATTGCGCGCGCACCTCCTGGGCCTGGGCTCCCAATAAGGCTGCCTGGCTGCCCTGCATTCGGGCCAAATCTACGTCCGCCTCCTGCTGACTCACTGCTCCGCGTCCCACCAACTGTTTTGAGCGGCGGTACTGCTTGCCCGCATAAGCGAATTCGGTTTGCTTAACTACGACATTCGCGTGCGCGGTGCGTTTGTTATCCTCTTCTTCTCTAATCTTGGCCTCGGCGTTTCGCAGTTGAGCCGCGAGGGTCTGCGTATCCATCTTCGCGACGATTTGCCCCGCGTCGACGGTATCGCCTTCATCGGCAAGGACCTCGGCGATGCGACCCTCGTATTTAGTAGCGATATCGACCTGCTTGGCTTCGAGCCGCCCATTACTGGCCGCAAATCCGGGCGGGAGGGCAGGCTTCGACAGGATCAGCCAAGCGATAATGCCCCCACCTATGGCGAGAACCCCGGCTGTAATAAGGACGATCTTCTTCGACATCGTGAACCTACGTGCCTGAGCGTGGTGACGTAGCGCTAACCAACGTGCGATCTTCGTTCTAATCTTTCAACGCGGAGGATGTCAGAAGTGATCAACCTCGGCTATCCGACCAAGGTCCGATAGAAGTCTGCGGCTCGCACATCTTAACTTTGCAGGTCAAAGCCTGTTTGGACTCGGGGCAGAACTCAGCCGTCATCGGTGATTGGAATGAATTGCGCATTGCCACTAGCCGGGGCCTGACGGTATGGACTCGATCCTGGTTATCAACGCAGGTTCCTCCAGCGTAAAGTTCCAGCTGTTTGAAATCGCGCAAAATCGCGAGCTCACACTGCTGATGAAGGGACAGGTCGGCGGTATAGGGACACAAGCGCGGCTAAGCGTTCACTCCAGGGACAACACGGTTCTGGCAGATCAGGCATTCTCCCGGCATGAGGTACCGGATGTTTCCGCAGCCTTGAATCGGGCCGGCGCCTGGTTGCGCGACAGGCACAACGTCCACCCCGTCGCGGTGGGGCACCGGGTTGTTCACGGCGGCCCCGACCATGATCGGCCAGTCGTGGTGGACAGGTCCGTGGTGGCCGAGCTTGAACGCTACATACCGCTCGCGCCGCTCCATCAACCGCATAATCTTGCTCCGATCAGGTCGTTGCTCGACAACCAGCCTCACATCGTGCAGGTTGCCTGCTTTGACAGCGCCTTCCATCGGGGGCACGGCCCTTTAGCTGACCATTATGCGATTCCCGAACACTTCTATGCTGAGGGAGTTCGCCGCTATGGTTTTCACGGCATTTCTTACGAATATATAGCTGAGCGGCTTAACCGGATGGCGCCCGAAGTCGCACAGGGACGGGTAATAGTCGCTCATCTTGGCAGCGGCGCGTCCATGTGCGCGTTGCTAAATGGGCGGAGCATCGAAACCACGATGGGATTTAGCGTGCTCGACGGGTTACCCATGGGCACGCGCCCAGGGCAACTCGATCCGGGGGTGTTGCTCTACTTGATGCTCCAAAAAAAACTGGAGCCGGCCGCCGTTGAAGAACTACTTTACCACGAAAGCGGTCTCAAGGGCCTCTCGGGCATCACTAACGATATGCAGGAACTCGAAGCCAGCCGGGATACCCGCGCCAGTTTTGCGATTGACTACTTTGTCTATCGAGCGGCGCTTCATGCCGGAATGCTGACCGCAGCGCTGGGTGGCCTGGATGCTTTCGTGTTCACCGCCGGAATTGGCGAGAATTCGCCCACCGTGCGCGCAGGCATTGCCGAGAGACTTGGCTGGCTGGGGATATCTCTCGACCGAGCTCAAAACGATGCTCGTGCTCAACTGATCTCGTCACCTCAGAGTAGGGTCGCAGTATACGTCATTCCAACAGATGAAGAGTTGATGATCGCCAGGCACACAGTACAACTGCTCGCAGCGAATACTAGAGCATAGGTTACTATTCGTCATAGTCGTTGAACGGCAGCCGAGCTGAAGAAAGACTTGATTTATCCTGCCCTACTCCGGCCAGGCATCATCAGAGCTGGCCAAGGCCTGATTCGCCAGACTTGGTGAAACTTCACTCTCCGACATCCACGCAAGCAGAAACGTATGGGTGACGGCAAGCACAACGGGCCCAATGAACAGGCCGATTATGCCGAACGCGATGAGCCCGCCGATGACGCCGGCGACGATTAAGGGAAGCGGGATGTCAGTGCTGCGCTTGATTAACACTGGGCGTAGGAAATTGTCGATCCCACCACAGAGAATTGCCCACAAAAGAAAGCCGGTACCCCATACTGCACCATTCTTCGAATACACCCAGATAACTACGCCGATTAGCAGGGGAACCGGACCAATCTGCGCGACTGCTAATATAAAGGTCGCCGCCGTCAGCAGCGCGGCGAACGGCACACCGACTACGGCGAGTCCGACACCGACGAGGATTGTCTGGACAACGGCGGTCACCAGAATACCAAGAGCTACGCCGCGGACAGCTTGCCCGGCCAGCACCGCCGCCGCCTCGCCCTGCGGTCCTGCGAGCCGCCGTGCAAAACTCAGGACTCCACGGGCAGCGGCTTCCCCGTTTGAATACAGAATGGCGATGATGATCACCGTTAGCACAAACTGAACAAACAGCAGTCCCAAATTCCCCACCTGACTGAGGAACCAGAGGCCCACACCATGGGCGATGGGCGAGAGACGAGCCGCGAGCTGCTCCGGGCCGGCGGTTGCTAAATCTCGCCAACGGCCGGCCAACTTCGTACCGACCAGCGGAAGCGCGCTGATCCAGGATGGAGGGAGAGGCAGCTTGAACGCTGCTATCGATTTCGACCAGCCCGCAATCTGCTCGACATGTGTTGTAACCGTCGCGATCGCAAAGTAGAAGGGAGCCAGGAAAACGAGCAGCAATAACGTGCTCATAAACGCCACCGCGAGTGACCGCTTGCCGCCTAACCAGGACTGGACCCGTACAAGGAGTGGCCAAGTCGCAACGGCGCCGGTTGCGGCCCAGAGAATCGCGGCGAGAAATGGCCGGATAATCAGGAAACTGGCAGCAATTAGCGCAGCCAGGGCGAGTATCTGCAAGACGCTTCGCGTAAGCTCCGGGGACCCATCGGACTGCGTTTTTGCCATCAATTTTTTATTGACCGCTGATAGGGAGCGGTGCTCCTCGGCTCGGTAATTGGAGCGATGTTCTCACTTCACTCCGGGTCACTTCCACCGCCGAATCAAACCCCAGACAACTACTCGCCGCATTGACGGATTTGATAAACGCTCTCACGTATTACCGCTGTACCAGCATAGCGGCATACATGATTGGAACATCAATCCGACCAAGGTCCGATAGCGTTTATGTCGAATCTGAACAAGACTCGCCATCCATTGATTGATTGGAAACAGACGACCGTCAAACATCCTCTTGCCGGGTAGAGATCGCCGTATGAGGGGTCATAGCCTCTTGATCTTCACGCCGCAGGGTCATTTCGGGAAGGAGACTGGAAATGCTTGCGTTGAAATTCACCCGCCGCCGGGCCACGTTAACGTTTACTGGTATGCTGCTATTGGCCGGCTGTGTCTCTCAATCGAAATATGACGCGCTACAGGCAAAATATGACCAGCTCAACCAGACGATGTCGTCCGAGGTTAGCGCCAGAGAAATGCATATCGAGCGTCTACAGAACGCTATCAGAGTGACAGTCAATGACGATCTGCTGTTTCCGTCGGGAGACTGGCAAATGCCCACTGCAGCTCAGCAAACAATGGGCAAAATGATTCCCATCCTGGCTCCGATGCAACAAACCAAAATTGTGGTGAACGGCTATACTGACAACGTGCCCATCAGCTCGAGGCTCAAGCGCCAGGGCGTTACCAGCAACCAGGTGCTGTCGCAGAAGCGGGCTGAAAGCGTGATGAACTTTATGACATCGCAGGGAGTCAACCCGAGCCTCGTGTCCGCGCAAGGTTTCGGCGATGCCGACCCGATAGCTTCAAACGATACGGCCGACGGCCGGGCGCAAAATCGACGTGTGGAATTGACGCTGGCCGGCTCCGGCACCTGACAGGCGCATCAGCACATTTCGCCATTGGCTTCCCCTTGCCAGTGAAATCCGGGTCCGCAGAGGATCTGCAGACTTAATCGAGAGACATGATGTGCAGAGACGCTTCTCACCGTCGCAGAGTGCAAAAATGGATGTCAAAATGAGAGTCGGGTTGAACCACGACAAGACGACAAGGGGCGGCTGCATCGGCTATTGGCGCCTATCCAAATAAAAAACTGTTTCGATGAGAGGAGTCGACCGTTACCAGGCGTGCGCATCCGAACGCGCGACCGCGAGATAGCAACGTACTCGCGGTTGGAACGACCAATGCTTAATTGAAATGGGAGAAGCTCCGACCGACCGATAAAGAGTCATCAATCTTCGGGCCTGTCCGAGCCAGGAGATCGGCGATGCCCCCGAGGCCGCTTCCATTCACCATTCCAGGCGTCGGCATCCTGATTGCCACAACGGCCCTGCTGACCCTGGTTGCCGACCGTGGGACAGCTAGTGACGTTGGTCATGAAGCGCAGGCATGTGAGATCAACGCCGATGCTGCGCTAGTGCGTGAGAACTACCCGGCAGCCATTGCGTTGCATCGACGTTTTCTACGGAGCCATCCCGAGAACGCGCTTGCACACTATCACTTGGGTTTTGCGTACGGGATGGCGGGACGCGGGACTGAAGAAATCCGCGAATATCGTAGAGCTGTGGCGCTGCGACTACATCAATGGGACCTGTTCGTAGACCTGGGGCTCGCATACCTTGAGCAACGAGATTATTCTGATGCGATCGACGCGCTGCGAACATCGGTTGCGTTGGGGCCGCAGCATCTGGAACCGCATTTCAACCTGGCGATCGCCTACGAGAATGCGCACCGATTAAGCGACGCAATGAGAGAAATTGTGACCGCGCTGCGGTTCGCGCCTGCTGACCCTGACATGCGCAATACGAAGGCCATCATCTGTGCCGAATCGGGCGATCTTATGTGTGCACGTGATGAATGGAAGCTGCTAAGACAGATAGCTCCAAATTATGCTCCGGCTCGAATTAATCTGGGGATCTTGACCGGCTCTGCTCCAGAGTTAGAGCAGTCATCTGGTGATACTATGGAGATACCTCAATTGATCGGCGTGGAAGGTTCCGCTGAGTGATCGGACGTCGCAATTGGTAACGTTAAGTCGCACAGTTCTTTATTTCAAAAAGCACACTGCTCGTCCAAGCTGCGTCCCGCTTAGTTGATCGTACTGGCCGTGCTTATCACGCCCTTCATTAACACAATATCCACGCATCGATAGGATCAATCTGCGAACTCGACCGTGGTGATACTTCCTCCCGGGGATACGACCATATCTCGGTCTGTCTAGCATCGGCACCCTACGAGGGTGCTCCCATGCAGGCCAGCACTTGAGATTCAGAGTTGTATATAGCGAGGTTTTAGCTTCAAAAGCTGTTTTGGCTCGCTGACCGCACAGGTCCAAAGCCTGTCAGCATGCCTAGGGCAAGCCGTGCGGTTGTTCTTTGCATCTCGCCTTGTTAATCCAACCAGAGCTGATCATCAGTTGTGTTTTATTACCACCTGGCAAGACTCGCGTGAGGTTGTTGGCAAGACTACTTTCGGAAGCTGGCTTGGACCAACAACCATTGTGAAGGAGTGCCCCTTTGTATCCACTCGCTGACGCGAGAGGCAGGAGATTGGAATTGACGGAAGATTTTCTCATAAGGAAGCTCGAGGCAATAGCTTCCGAGATCAAGCACGAAGACAATCTGATCGGACAACGCACGACC
>JAMXLL010000189.1 GCA_024281015.1 Candidatus Binataceae bacterium | reverse complement strand
CCGGCGGCCACACGGAATATTCGCCGGTCGGGCATGTGGCCAATCTCGCTGCACGAATGCAAACCGTCGCGTCGGCCGGTAGCATTGTCATCACTGAAGAATGCGGGCGGCTCGTAGAGGGCTATTTCTCGTTGCGCGCATTGGGACCCACAGAGATAAAAGGCATCAGCGCGCCGATCAATGTTTATGAAGTAATCGGTCCAGGCGCGCCGCGCGGTCATTTTGAATTAGCCGCTCAACGCGGGCTCACCAAGTTCGTGGGCCGCGATCGTGAATTGGCCGAGCTGCGGCGCGCACTCGAATTAGCAATAGGCGGCCACGGGCAGATCGTCGCGGTGGTGGCCGATGCGGGAACGGGCAAGTCCCGGCTTTTCCACGAGTTCAAGGCGACGATCCCAACCGGGTGCAAACTGCTCGAAGCCTATTCAGTATCATACGGCAAGGCCTCGGCGTGGCTTCCGGTTTTGGAGTTGCTGCGTGGCTACTTCGACATTGCGGACAACGACGATGCGGCCTGTCGCCGCAAAAAGGTTGACGCTGCACTGATGGCGGCGGACCCGGCGCTCGAAGATACGCTGCCATATCTGCTGAGTTTGCTCGCTATCGTTGAAGCCGCCGATCCGCTGGCGCAAATGGACCCGAAGATCAGACGACAGAGGACACTCGACGGGTTAAAACGAGTCATATTGCGAGAAAGTCTGCAGCAGCCAGTAGTGATTATTTTCGAGGATTTACACTGGATCGATGAGCAGACTCAGGCGCTACTCGATCTTCTCACCGACAGTGTCGCCAGTTCCCGCGTACTGCTGCTCTTCAATTACCGTCCTGAATATCGACACGAATGGACGAACAAGAGCAATTATTCGCAGCTTCGACTGGACCCGCTTGCCACCTCGGAGGAGACTGCGATGCTGTCGCTGCTGTTGGGCAAGAACGCAGCCATACAACCTGTCAGGCGGTTAATCGCTGAACGTACCGGCGGGAATCCGTTCTTCATCGAAGAGATCGTGCAGGCGTTGTTCGACGACGGCACGCTCGTTCGTAACGGCGCGGTGAGAGTCACTCGCCCGCTCGCGGAATTTCGGCTGCCTGCCACTGTACAGGGAATCCTCGCGGCGCGTATCGACCGCCTGCCGGCGGCGCAAAAGGATCTATTACAGACGCTGGCGGTGATCGGCCGCGAGTCGCCAATGCGGCTGCTCGCGCAGGTTGCCAGCATCGCAGAAACAGAATTGAAGCGAGACCTGGCCATTTTGCGCGCCGGTGAGTTCGTCTACGAGCAACCCACCGCCACCGATGTCGAGTATGTATTCAAACATGCACTGACCCAGGAGGTGGCTTATAACTCGTTGCTAATCGAGCGGCGCAAGCAGATTCACGATTGCGTCGGGCAATCGACCGAGACGATTTACGCGGACCAGTTGGACGATCACGTCGCTTCACTGGCTCATCACTACAGCCACAGCGATAACAGCGACAAGGCGATCGAATATCTTGGCCGCGCGGGACAGCAGGCGCTGGGGCGCTCCGCGCATGACCAGGCGATCCGCAATCTGAATGGCGCGATCGAGCGGCTCACGACCCTGCCGGACAGTTCAGACCGCAAGCAGCGCGAACTCTCGTTTCAAATGTTGCTCGGGCCAGCCTTAATTGCCTTAACCGGATGGGGCACGACGGAAGTAGAGCGGACTTCCGCCCGTGCGCTCGAACTCTGCAGCGCACTGGGCGATCCCCCGGAGCTTTTCGGGGTGTTGTATGGGTGGTGGAGCCTTCGCTTGATCCGAGCTGAGATGGGAGCAGCGCATGATGCGGCCTTCCGCCTACTTGCAAGGGCTGAGGAAATGCATGATCGGGCGATGCTGCAGATAGCTCACGGCGCAGTGGGCATAACCCTGTTTCATATGGGCGAGTCCCAGCGTGCTGCCGGTCACTTCCGCTCAGCCCTGTCGCTCGACGATCCTGCCCGCCCTTTAGCACCGTTGGGCATCGATCCGGCAGTGAGTTATTTGTCCTATCAAAGTTGGGTCCTGTGGCATCTCGGCTATCCGGAACAGGCTCGCAAGAGTGCTCTAGATGCGGTAGGGAAAGCGCAGGTCCTTTCACACCCGCATACGACCGCCTTCGCGAATGGATATATAGCGCCGATGAGGGTGCTTCGTGGGGAATTCGATGAGGTGTTGAAGGTGGCAGATGCTCAGCACGTTTTGTGCTCCCGGTACGGGCTGGCCGATTTTCTCGCCGGCGCAGCAGGTTTTCGCGGGACTGTGATGGCCGCGCGAGGACAACAAGAAGGGATACCGCTGATCGAGCAATGGGTAGCGTCGGGGCGCACGACCGGAGTGAAGATGGTGCGGCCGCTCGAGCTTTGCTGGCTGGCGGAGGCAGCGATCGCCTTTAATCAGTTCGACAAGGCCTCTGGTGCGCTGGCCGAAGCGTTGACCATCGCCGAGTCCGACAGCGATCGTTACTGTGAAGCCGAAACCCACCGGCTCCGAGGCGAACTTCTGATGAAATGTCAATCGAATGCCATCAAAGCTCAGGCCTGCTTTGAGCGCGCAATCGAAGTTGCGCGCAAGCAGGAGGCCAGATCCTGGGAACTCCGAGCGACTACGAGCCTCGCACGGCTCCTTCGCAACAGCAACGGCCGCGACGAGGCGCGGACGAAGCTCGCGCAGATCTACAACTGGTTCACAGAAGGTTTCGATACCGCTGACTTGAAGGGCGCCAAAGCCCTGCTCGATGAACTGAGCGCTTAGTCGCTCATTGGGGGAACATGCGCTGTTCGAAATGCGACAGCGATAACCGTGGCGGCCGCAAATTCTGTGCGAACTGCGCGGCGCCGCTGGCCATAACCTGCCCGAAGTGTGGCGCGACCAACGAAGCCGGTGAAAAATACTGCGGTGATTGTGCCGCTGCGCTCGGAGACGCTTCACTGCCGAGAGTCAAAGCAGCACTGCCTGCGCAGGCTTCAGCAGACGGAGAACGGCGCCATTTGACGGTGCTGTTCTGCGATCTTGTGGGATCGACCGAAATCGCCTCCCAGCTTGACCCGGAAGAATGGCGCGAGGTGGTGGCAAGCTATCATCGCGCCGCGGCCGAGGCGATCACACGTTATGGCGGCCATGTCGCCAAATTCCTCGGCGATGGGGTGATGGCGTACTTCGGATGGCCCGAGGCGCACGATAATGACGCAGAGCGAGCCGTGCGAGCCGGCTTAGAGATCCTCGATAATCTATCGAAGCTCAATCAACCAAGTGGGAGGGACTTTAGCCCGTCATCCCACGTGAAGCTCTCGGCTCGGATCGGTATCCACT
>JAMXLL010000188.1 GCA_024281015.1 Candidatus Binataceae bacterium | reverse complement strand
AAGCCTCTGCCCCAATCGCGGGGGTTAGCAAAGAGCAGGCTGTTGCGTTGAGCATTCTGTATTTTGCCGCGAGCCTCACTGGCGGATTCACTGGGTTGTTTGCTTTCGTCATGACGCCTATGCCGAGCGGCGCGGGAGCCGACCCAATCCAGTCATAATCCTCCTCGCAGGAGGTGGGCGTCGCAAATGAATAGATAAAGTAGGATGCTCATTTCATTCCTGTATACCAATCGGCAATAGCCATTCCTATTTGATGGGGTGAGTCCTCCTGGAGGAAGTGTGCGCCGGGGACCGTTACCTCGCATTGGTTCGGCCATTGGCGACAATATTCACGCTGCCGTCCAGTCAGGATCGCGCCCGGGTCGGCGTTGACAAACAATTTTGGGATCGTGGAATCCATACTAAGCCACTGCGCATAGTCATTGACAACTGCCGCGACATCGGCCGGCTCGCCGTCAATTGGAATTTCGCGCGGCCAGCTAAGCATGGGTCGTCGCAACTCGCCGGCTTGGGTCCATGGCTTCCGATACGCGTCCATTTCCTCACCCGTCAACTTGCGCAGGACCGCTCCCGGTAAAATTCGTTCGACGAAAATATTCTTTTGGAGCACCAGTTCCTCGCCGGCTGGACTGCGCATTAGTTGAAATATATTGCGGGCGTTCTCTGGCCATTCATCCCAGCTGAGCGGCACTACGATAGCCTCCATATAGGCGATGGCCTTGACTGCCGCTCGATGGCGATATGCCCAATGGAAGCCGAGGGCCGAACCCCAATCATGAACGACCAGTGTAACTTTCGACGAAAGGGCAAGCGCCCCAAACCATGCATCAAGATAACGGGCGTGAGCGAGAAAACGGTATGATCCGCCCGGTGCTTTGCCTGACTGGCCCATCCCAACCAGGTCAGGCGCCAGGCATCGTCCGAGTCCCGCCAGATGTGGGATTATGTTCCGCCAGAGATAAGCCGAAGTTGGATTGCCATGCAGGAAGACTATGGGGTCGCCGTTGCCGGCATCCACGTAGGCGATTTCAGTCCCTTCTACTGCAACCCGGTTACGCGGATACGGATCTACTGCAGAGATCATATGGTCACTCATTAAGGTTGTTTATCCGGCCAAAAATTGGTGCTATTGGCTGTATCAGAATTGGTACCACGTTTCTTCCCAGCACCGTAGCTAAGAAGGATTACAACCAAAATCTCGACGGGACCCGCTGGCTACATAAGGAGCTGCGGACGATGGATGAGCATCTTCACAGATAACTGCTTGGTCGTGGCGAAGCGCCTTATCAATGCACTTGCGCCGAATCCAGCGAAACTGGACTTAGATCTTGGAAGCCTGACCTCGCAATCGCTAGCAAGTAATCGGACGCGATATTCCAGCCGGGAGTGACAAACATGACTGAGCGCAGACGTAAGTTTTGGGGTTGGGGTTACGAGAACCAGGGGCCCAACCCCGACCAGCAGAAGAAAATGGCTGAGCGGATGGCGAGCCGCTTTGGTTTGCCTGAACTCGAGATTCTGCCGCATCCGACCGAAGCCGAATTGAACCTCCGCCCGCCCCGGGTGCAGGCGCCCGATTCGCTCGCACCGATTTTCTCCGCCAGCACTTATGATCGTGCAGCGCATACCTATGGACGCGGTTTTCGGGACCTGGTGCGCGCCTATCGCCGCTACTATCCTAATCCATTCGATCTGGTCGCTTACCCGCGTGATGAACAAGAGCTGGTGCGAATCCTCGAATGGTGTGACCGCGAGAGACTCGCCGCTTCGCCTTATGGCGGCGGTTCAAGCGTGGTTGGCGGCGTTGAGCCGCCCAACGAGGGCAGTTATCGGGGCGCTGTTTCGATCGACCTGGGCAAACTCGACCGGGTGCTTGAAATCGATCGTGCGTCACGTGCCGCGCGTATCCAGGCAGGGGTTTTCGGCCCGGCGCTCGAAGAGCAATTACGCCCTCACGGCCTGACGCTGCGCCATTTCCCTCAATCCTTTGAATTCTCGTCGCTCGGCGGATGGATCGCCACACGTTCCGGGGGCCATTTTGCTACGCTTTATACACATATTGATGATTTTGTCGAATCCCTGCGGGTCGTGACACCCAGCGGTATCGTTGAGTCGCGCCGCTTGCCAGGTTCGGGCGCCGGTCCCAGTCCGGACCGTATGTTCATTGGTTCTGAGGGAATCCTCGGGATCATTACGGAAGCGTGGATGCGCCTGCAGGATCGGCCCACGTTTCGCGCCGGGGCTTCAGTGCCGTTCGTGGATTTCCTCGCTGGAGCTAAAGCGGTGCGAGCGATTTCACAAGCCGGACTGTATCCAGCCAACTGCAGGCTTCTCGATCCAGGCGAGGCCCTCAATGCCGGGGCTAATGATGGTGAAGCCGCGGTCCTGGTGCTGGCGTTTGAATCAGCGGACCATCCGCTCGATCCGTGGATAAAGCGCGCGCTCGAATGCTGTGCGGATTTTGGCGGTCAGGTTCCGAAAGCCAGTGCCCTGAGCAGCTCAACTTCCGCCGGCATGCGCGAGGGCGAGGCCGGCGCCTGGCGCCAGGCTTTTCTCAACGCGCCGTATCTCATGGACACGGTCGCGGCGATGGGGATGGTCAGCGACACGTTTGAGACCGCAATCACGTGGGACCGGTTTGAGAACTTCCACCGTGCTCTGATGGAAACGGCGCGCCTTGCAGTCACCAGGATTTGTGGTGCAGGTACGGTCACCGTACGCTTCACCCATGCGTATCCAGATGGAGCTGCGCCTTACTATACGGTGCTAGCACCAGGGCGGCGCGGCTCGGAGCTGGAGCAATGGGACGAGATTAAGGCAGCAGTATCGGAGGAATTGATCAAGCTCGGTGGGACGATTACGCATCATCATGCCGTCGGGCGCTATCACCGCGAATGGTATGATCGGCAGCGGCCGGAAGGGTTTGCACGCGCTCTTACCGCAGCCAAACGGGCTCTCGATCCAAATGCGATTCTCAACCCGGGCGTATTGGTCGAACCCTGAGAATGCCGAGGGTCGCCTAATCGTCGATTCCAAGCTGCTTGCGCGCAGCTTCGGTCATTCGATGCGGCGTCCAGGGTGGGTCCCATACGATTTCCACGCTGGCACGCTCGCAGTCGGGTAAGCCGAGGAGCTTGTCCTCGATTTCGGTAGCAATCATTGAGCCCATAGTGCATCCGGGCGCAGTTAGCGTCATTTGGACTGTGACGGTGTCAGCATCGACTGCGACATTATAAACCAGACCCAAATCGACAATATTAACTGGAATCTCGGGGTCGTAGCATTCGCTTAGGACTTCGTAAATCTCTTGTTCGGTCAACATGGCAACTTCGATGTTAGCGCAATTGATCGGATATTGGGGATGAGCACGATCCATTTTGAGACAGCTGGTGCGTGATTAGTCACTGGCAAATCTCAACGATTAAGCTTGACTGAACTAAAGTGAAAATATCGTCTTGAGTTGTCCTGACCGGGAGGCCTTATGCCTGGAAGCTCGAAGAACAGGAAGAAGACCAGCAATGATGGGCATTTTCTCCTTAAAATTGGCTGCGGGTGAGTAACGGAATGAGTAGCCA
>JAMXLL010000187.1 GCA_024281015.1 Candidatus Binataceae bacterium | reverse complement strand
ACCCTCACCCGCGGCTCCCAGAGCGTTATCGCCTCGACCATCTCGCGCACCAGGTGCGCCCGCGCGACCGTAATCGGGGCATCCAGCCAGCGCCACAAATCGCACGCGAAGGTCGGCCGCAGCGGGTCCGACCCCTTTGGTGTTCCGATGATTATCCCGATACACTGATTGACGTCGCCGACTCCCTGCACGACATTGCCGATCCCGCTACCACTCAATTGAGTGGGACTCGATGAATCGAGCGCCAAACTCCAGTCCGCTGACTGCAGGTCATTGAGGGTTATCGATCCGGCTGGCATTCCCCTCCCCTATCTGTCATCCCGAGCGCCGCAGCGAACGCAATGCACAGAGGGATCTCGGACAGCCGCCGAGCTCGGCGATGCGGCCGGTACCGGTTCTTTTCCATCAATGAATCACCCTGGTCAGCAACAACAACAGGATCATGCCCACTGCTGTCGCGAGCGATGCCAGACTACCCCAAATGCCGGCTTTGATACGCAGTGTCGCCTCGACGACTCTGAGGCTCACCCTAAGTTCATTCATCTCGCGTGTCAGGTCATTATTATGCCGATCAAAGCGCTCGATTGCTTCCTTGATCAGATCTTCGAGCTGGTCGAGGCGCCTGGCCATTCCCTGGCGGTACAGCGATTCATAATCTTCAGGCACTAGGTACCCTTCCCCGTTTACCTTTTCTTGTGCTTGCGTGGTGTTAACCCCTCGACGCGCAGCAGCCGGTTGATGTCGTCGTCCATATCATCCAGGTGATTGCCGATACCCGCCAGCTGATTGGTGACGTTCGTATTCACGGTCTGCTGGGTGGCCAGTTCGAAATTCATCCTGGTTCGCAGTTCTTCATAGGTCGCATCCGCGTCGGATTTGAGTTCGTAAGGCGACGGGCCATGAAGCACCGAGTAGGTGCCAAACAGCACCGCGATCGCCAAGAACGCGGTGACGAACAGCAAGATTAGGATCGTCAGATTGCGGCGGTCGTTTAGCGACCACGCCAACAACTCATTCTCGTGACTATTGTTCAATTCTATCCTCCATCTTCATCAAGCAGGATTCCTCGCCCGGCAGCTAGCGAAGAGTCCTGAGGACCACCTGCGAAAAGGAACCCGCGAACGAAGTCGAAAGTGTCGGACAGCTGGCGGGTCCGCACGAGGTGACCCGTACCGCTTCTTCTCCCATCTCGACGAATCGCTCAACTCTCTTAAACCGCTCCGATGCGCGCATCCTTCGACTTCGCTCAGGACAGGCTTTGCTTACTCTTTTGCTCGGCTCCATTTCGTTCCGCCTAATGTCAGCTCATTTGCTGGTCCGGCCCCTGCGTATCGCCTGTGTCCCCGCTCGAATCTGCAAACGCATGGGTGTGTCCATTGTAGCTATTGATAATCCCGTTCACCGAATCCTGATGCTCATTGGTTTTGAACGTGATGTCCCCCTGCGGCGCCGAGAGATTAACGCTTGAACTGTTTGCCGTCACGTTCACCGGCCCCTGGCAGGTAATGTTGATCGTCGGCGTGTGCGAATCACTATTGGTCGGTACGATGTTGATCGCGAGTACATGGTGCGCGCGGTCATATTCCACCGTCGAGCCGTCCTTGAACGTAACGTGCCACTTGTCGGCGCTCATATTCGCCGGCGGCTGGTCGGGCTGCGAGAAGATAGAGCCGAGCACGCAGCCGTCCTCGAAGTGCTCATCCATGAAGCAGACGACCTGCTCACCAACGTCCGGCATCCAATAGGCCTTATCATTCTGGGTCTTGGGAGTGACGACCGGCAGCCACCAGGAGATCAACTGCTGATGAGCGGGAAAGGTCACCCGCACCCGGCAATTCGGCACATCCTGCTGCTTGACTATCCCTACCCTGAACACTCTTTCACCGACCTGGCCGCGCTCCTGCGTCGCGGATTACCACCGACAAACGACCTGTTTTTCTCCGGTGGCACAGGCTTTCTAGCCTGTGATTCTCTTCTCTTTTTCAAATCGCTCCGCTGTGCGCACGTCGCAGACTCCTTTGCTCGCTGCGCGCGTGGACGCGCTTCGCTAGTGTTTTGAAATTGCTCCGCGCTGCGCTTCGCCTACTGTAAACTCCGGCCGACAAGTATTTCCATCGTCGGGCTCTTACGCACGATTCCATTCCCATACGTCGCGATGAATTGCACGTAATAAACAGTCGGTCCGGCCACCGGAAAATCGCTGGCCGTAGTCACATAAATGCAGCTATTGCCGTCCGATTGCACCGGACAACTACGAGTCTGCACCGAGCTCGCATTCGCGGCCCGAAACACCATCGTCACGCTCGACCCGGAAAGTGTCACCGGGGCGGCCGTCCCGGCGGCATTTGCCTGCCAGGTCAAGCCGACCCCCGCCTCTCCCTGCTGAAAGAGGGCAGCCCGAGCGGATGACGCCAGAGCAAGCACGAGGCAAAAGACCAGGCTTGACGTGAAAGAGCCGCGACGAAGGAGCGCGGCCATGTCGCTAAGAAATCCCAATCGCCACCACCACCTGGTTCGGAGCCACCGGCGACACCACGATAACCTGCGGGTTGTACGGCGGCGTCGGCTGAAACGCGCTTTCGATAAATCGCACCAATGCCGCTGCGGCATTGATTACCTGGCTGATTGCAAACCGGATCTGCTGAAAACCCTGAAGGACCTCCGCTCCGCTGATTCTGGCGCCGATAACCGCACGGAGCGTATCCACCATCACGAGTTGAGCCCCAAGCGCCGATACCTGGGCCTGCGCCACGATTCCCCGCCCAAGCAATGCCAGCATGCTCGCCGCTGAGATGGAGATCCCGGCCGCTATACCGGCTATGAAGCGTCCAGCAGTCACGAGATGTGCGGTCGCGGTGATCGCTTTGACCATGGGAACGGTGAAGCTTGTGGCGTTTGCGACATACGCCGAAGCCGCGATCGCAAGACGAATCGTGCTACCGATGAAGAAAGACAGTCCGGCTCGACTCGCGTTTATCGACCGGTTCGCCGCCAGGATTCCCCGCATCGCCACCGCCACGCTCTCACCTGGGCTGGAAATTGCCACGACGAGCTGCATCAGGCGGTTAAACAGCCACCCCACACTTGCCCGCGTCACCAGGATGGACCGGCTGATAGACAGCACTCCCGTCGCCGCGCTCGCGATTTGCGCCGCCGCCCCAATCACCAGCTGCAATGCCCTTGGAAACGCTGCACTGATTGCCACATGCGCCGCACTGAGAGTTATCCCGGCGGACTTGCTCAATGCTTCTGCCGCGCTCGCTGTTAACCCCGCTGCCGAGCTGGCTATCGCCAGTGCATATTGCACCACGCGGCCAAAGGTCGCTCCGACACTCGCCGCCGTCGAGATTGCCAACTGCAGCACCGCGATGAGAATGGTATTGACCGTGACCGTATTTAGAAATGCCGAAATCCCGAAGCCGAACCTGAAAAGCAAGCCAAAGAGAACCGTCATCCCGCTTTGAACAGTGGCTATCGTCGCGCTCGCCGCAAGCTGCGCGGGGGCGAATATCCCTACACTCGCCGCCGCCGCGATCTGAACGGTCAGCGCAGCTATATGCCTGAAGATGTTCGCCGCGATTTGCACCGCAGTGCCGGCGTTGATTGTCCGGCTGATGCTCGTAACACCTCGCACCGCTCCTCCAACCGCCCCATACACCACTGCGATAGTCTTCGACACCGCGAATTGAGCAACTATCGTCGTCGCCGCTAATGCCGCACTGCCACCGATTGAGGCCGCCTGCCCAAGCGTCCCCTTTACACTCGCCGCGATGTTCGCGGCTGTAGTTCCAATCGCGATGACGATTGTCCTGAAATTTCCGATGCCCCCCTGCACCGGCACGATTAACACGTTGATAAGTGCCCCTATCTGAGGCTTGATGCTGACCGACTTGGCGAGGCTTTCTGCGGTCGCCGCAATCGATTTTGCCAAGCCGAACTGAATTGCGCTGCTCAAGGCGACCGCAGCTTGCGATACCGCCATCGTCGCCGAGAGGGCCGCCTTCTTGTCCAGGCTGGTCGCGACCGCCGCTGCTGCCACCCTGATGGTCGCGATTATGACCAGCGGCACCTGCTGCGAATAGTTGATTACTATCCTGGCCGCCGATGCCCCGATGGCGAATCCCAGGTTCGCTACCGTTCCAGGCAAAACCCGAATCGTGAGCAGGATGTTAAGGATGTGCGATGTGGCCGCGCTAACCGCCACAGCCGCCGCCGAGCCGACGGTCGAACTCAGGTTCAGTTTTACGATAAAGCCCGCCGTAAATGTGCCGACGGCATTACCTGTACCAAGGACGAAGTGTCCGAATTGAGCGAGAGACGTGCCGAGCTGCGAGGTGTAACCAGCCAGCGATGACGGTCGCGCCCCGAACATCAGCGTCTGCGGCGGCAGTGCGGACCCCAGGACGAAGTTGCCCAATCGCGAAAAGGCTGTGCCAAGCTGTGAAGTAAAGGTCGAGAGCGGTACGGTGCTGATGGTTACGATGAACGTTCGAACGCGGCCGTTATTGACCACCGCATTGACCAGGGGCGCGTGGATTATGTCAATCGCTGCGCTGATGGGATATTTAAGGGCCCCAGTTACGGCGACGTGAGCGGCGCTCGCTGCTATGGTAAGGCTCTTTGCGATTACACCGATCACGCTTACGGCGACGTGAGCCGCGCTTGTGTTAATGGTCGCGCTCTTTGTCAGGGTGGCGACGACGCTTTGGGCGATCGCCGAGCTCCCGTTAATCACGAGGGTCTTCGCGAGCCGGTACGTGACGCTCAGCGCCACGGCGGCTGCGCTGGCATTAACCGTGAGGCTCTTCGGGACGATGAACAGCATGCTCTTGGCTACGCTTGCCACACTCGCCGTTATCGTCGCGCTCTTTGAGAGCTGCGCCACCACAGTTTTCGCGACCGAGGCTGCGCTGGCGTTGATTGTGAGACTCTTCGATAGCTTGAAAGTCGCCATCATCGCCACCGAAGCCGCGCTCGCGTTGATTACGAAGCTCTTGGCGAGACTCATCGCCGCGGTCACAGAAACCGCCGCCTGGCTGGCATTGACCGTCGCCGAGCTCGGCACGCTGGTTCCTGCCCCCAGGTCGACGTTTCCCGGCTGCGAATACTGCGTCCCGAGCTGGGAGGTAAAGCCCCAACCCAGCAGCGCGACGACAAACGCTATCGCGCCAAGCTTGACGTTGATGCCCCGCGACGAAGGAGCGCGGCCATGTCGGTGAAAAATCATGCGGCGGGGGAAGCAAACACCTTCAATTTGACCCTGGAATTAGGGCTCACCACCCCTGATGGTCCGCTCACCGTGCCATTAACAGAGACCGGCGGCGGTATACTGTTGATGGTGATCTGGTAGGCCGCCACTCCGAAGGGGGCAAGGCCGTCCGTGAATTGCCCGCCAACAATCGGAATTGATGCACTAGTCAGTAGATTTTTTGCCGTACCGGAATTGGCGCCGGTTATCGTGTATGTAGGGAGATTTCCTGCTGTCGAATGGTCGGCCGGCACTCCTCCTGTCACCGAGACTCCATTCACGGTACCGCTTGCGATCATGACCGGCGACGATGGCGCTGTGCCTATCAGCGTGCCATCGCGATCGGGATAGCAGTTGTGAGTGCCACCGCCGGTGGTTGGCGCTGTGCAGCCGATATTCTGTGCGAACAGATATTTCTG
>JAMXLL010000186.1 GCA_024281015.1 Candidatus Binataceae bacterium | reverse complement strand
CACGCAAGAGATTCGCAAGTGATTTATCACTCGGCGAGAAGCGCGACCACTCCCTTTTAGAATACGCAAAAGCCGCAAAGCCGGTTATAGGAAGCGGCCTCACTTCAGCTGATCGTGAGATCGCGGGCAGGCGTTGTCTCCGAGCCGCGCAACCGATTCTTCGTCAAGCCCGCGATGCGGCGCCGCAGTATTGGAATTGCGGTGTGGCCTGAGGGCGCCCGGCTAAGCCCAGGTGGGTTTAAGCCGGCGCGTATTGAGGGGCGGTTTACGGGGGAGAGTTAGGAGGTCAATGCTTTTGGTCAAGAGCCTCAACGGTTGAGATTGTCAGATTCGCGACGCGCCACGCCGACAGAGTGGGGGCGAGTGACATGATTGCGGGTCCGGCGGCGCACAAAATGTATTGGAGTAAGAACGCCGGCCCATAACATAGACCAGCAATAAAAACGCCAAAATGGGGCGGGGTTGCCCTTAACGGTTGTTGAGCAGAGCAACCCCCGGCCAGCCTCAGCCCATTCGTTCCAACAAGCTCTTCATGTCGTCGGCGTGATCCTCTTCGGTTTTGAGGATATCCTCGATGAGCTTGCGGCTGGTCGGATCGCTATCGCCGAGCCATCGGATAATCTCCGCGTACGATTCGATGGCAATTCGCTCAGCCACCAGGTCCTCGCGAATCATCGATAGGAGGTCATTACCTTCAACATATTCAGAATGACTGCGTGTGGAGAGCCCGGAAGGACTAAAGTTGGGTTGACCATTTAGCTGCACTATGCGCGTCGCCACCCAGTCAACGTGCTGCTGCTCATCCTTGGAGTGCTGCAGAAATTCCGCCTTGACCGCCTCCGAATTTATGCCGGTCGCCATGTAATAATGGCGCATATAACGGAGCGTGCAGACGATTTCGGTTGCCAACACATTATTGAGCACACCCAGCACCTGCTCGCGGTTGGCCTTGTAATTCTCAGTGACCGCACCGTTTAGCATGTTCTGTCGCGCTCGTTCGCGCAGAAGTTTCACGTCAGCGACGAATTCGTTCATAGCGTCTCCTCACGATTCTCAGATTGGGTGAGACGGCCGCCGGCCGCTCAGGTAAGGAGCCAAACGCATCTGCGCTGCCTCCACAACTTAAAGTCTACCTGAGGACTTTCAGAAACACAGCGAAATAGTTGGATGCAGGCGGCATGGTTGCCAATTCGCGCGATTTCACTCAATGTTGCTCTGAGGCGGTTGGCCAAGACGTATGAAGCGGTTCAAAAAATTCGATAGTGGCGTTGCAGGAGTCGTGGGCTTGGCGTTTGTACTGGCGGGCGCGATCGTGACGACATTCTCCTCGCCCGCGAGAGCGCAGGATGAAGATTACCTCTCGACGCCCACGCCGGCACCATGGCAGTCGCCTTCTGCCGAGGCCATCGCGCAAGGCAGGGCTGATTTCAACAAACATTGCGCGCCATGTCATTCCGAAAGCGGCAAAGGTAACGGACCCGAACTCAAGGTAATCCCTGGTATAAAACCCAAGGACCTTACCAAGATCGCGGCTCAGAACGGCGGTGTGTTCCCTTACCGTGACGTTGAAGATATCGTTGACGGCCGCAAAATAATTCCCTCGCACAAGCGCTTCGATATGCCCTTCTGGGGTGTGAACTTTCAGCAGCAAGGCCAGGAATTTACGCCTGCCAGTGACGCCGCAGCCAGAAAGCGCATCGACGCCATCGTGGACTACATAGCCACTCTCCAGCGGCCATAATCGCCGCTGCTGCTGTTGCGGTTTAAACATCACCTCAGACGCGCGACTACTTGACATCATTAACCGCATGACGCGATAAGGCCTGCATGGCAGCTTTCAAAGTCGAAAAAATGCTCAATTGGGGCGTGGCTTATTCACCGGAGATGCAGACCGGCGGCAAGCCTCGTCCACGATGGGACACGATTCGCACGCAAGTGCGGGAGGCCGAAGAACTTGGGTATGACGCAGTAGTTGGCGCTGAGACCCAGCACGATCCATTTCTGATGATGGCGCTGGCGGCGCAGGAACCCTCGCGCCTGCAGCTCGTTACCGGTATTGCATTGGCCTTTACCAAGAGTCCAGTAGCGACCGCCTATATTGCCTGGGACTTGCAGGCGATGAGCGGGGGACGTTTCGTCCTCGGTCTGGGGACCCAGGTCAAAGGTCACATCACGCGTCGTTTCGGGATGCCGTGGTCGAAACCTGCGCAGCGGATGAAAGATTACGTCAATGCGATGCACGCCTGCTGGAATACCTGGCAAACCGGCGCGCCGTTCGATTTCCGTAGTGAACATTACAATCTGTCGCTGATGACGCCTAACTTTTCGCCGCCTCCCGTCGAACATCCCGGCATTCCCGTCATGATCGCGGCGGTGCAGGAGCACATGCTGCGGGTGGCCGGTGAAGTCTGCGACGGGGTACGTCTGCATGGCATCGTGACCCGGCGCTACCTGGAGGAAATTGCCTTTCCGAACCTGAAGCAGGGATTCGCAAAATCCGGCCGTCCCCAAACCGATTGGAACGAGTTCGAAATTTCGGGAGGCGGCTTCATTTGCACCGCACCCGACCGCGATTCGCTCGCCCAAGCCGTCGAAAAGACTAAATCCACGATCGCATTTTACGGCTCGACGCGCTCCTATCGCTCGAGTTTCGAATTGGGCGGATGGGCCAATCAGGCCGCGGAGCTGCACAAGTTGTCGATACAACAGAAATGGGGTGAGATGCCGCGGCTTGTGAACGAGGAAATGGTTCACGCTTTTGCCGCAGTCGGAACGTATGCTGACATTGCCGGGGTGTTGAAGAAGCGCTTTGCCGGGGTGAATCGAATCGGCTTCGAGATCCCGCTTCGTAGCGACCACGATAAGGGCGTGCTCAAGGAAATTATTCAGGACTTACATCTACCGTAGACTTAAGTTCAGGGGGCAAGCTCCCATGCCTTTCGCGCTGTTTCTCCCGGTGCGTGGCCGGCTCTAGTTTGACCCGAGATATGCGCGAGGTGCCCTGCAAGCCTCGCAGCCTTTCGACGTTCTCGCTTCGGATTCGAATGTGCAGGTTTTCCGCAATCGGTTTCTCATCAACGAGGTCACTTGGACAGTTGTCTGCCTGATGAGTGTTTTTAGTGGCCACAGGCATTAGCCTGTGTTCTTCTCGGAAAAGATCGTCAGTGACTCAGTAATATCCTACATCGGTCGAGTTCAGTGACTTCCAGATGACGCCCAAGCGCTAATTACCATTTGATGTTGGCAAAAATGCCATCTTATGATGGTAATCATGGAAGGCATTGTGACAATTGATAAAGCCGGTCGTATAGTAATTCCCAAGGAGATCCGCGATGAACTTCGACTCGACCCGGGCGATACACTCGCGTTCGCTTCTGAGGGAGGAAGTGTGACCCTGCGCCCGTTGAACGCGAACGCACCGCTGCAGAAGGAACGCGGGGTATGGGTTTTTCGAGGCCGCAAACCGCTCTCGTTAGAGGATGCGAATCGCATCGTGGATGAGGCGCGCGACCAACGGGATCGGAGCACTCTCGGCGTGTCGCAGCGGTGAAGGCCTTCCTCGATACCTCGGTCCTTGTTACTACTTTTTACGCCGATCACCAGTTTCATCAGCCGAGCATCGACCTGTTCCTGCGCTTCACGAAGAGTGAGAGCAGCTGTGGCGCCCACAGCTTAGCGGAGATTTCTC
>JAMXLL010000185.1 GCA_024281015.1 Candidatus Binataceae bacterium | reverse complement strand
TTGCCCCGGTTTTGCTGGATGAAGAACGCACTCCGTTGATCGCGGATATAGTCGAATTCGCGCGACCGGTCGCCGTGCGGCGCGAGCTCAACCTTGATGATTTCGGCGCCCATCCCCGCCATTAGGCGGGTAGTTGTCGGACCCGCGACGAAGTGCGTGAAATCCAGCACCTTGTAGCCGTCGAGCAGATGTTGAGTTTTTTTAGTCATCATTCAATGCTCCTGGGCGACCTTGCACGCTTAATTTGCTGCGATCCGGCAGGCTACGACGAAACAGTGGGAAGCACAAAGCCGCTGATTGCAAAGTTAGTTCCCCGAGAGTACTGGGCAGTTTGGTGCAACATCGTCCGCCACGTCGGTACAGAACTCAGGAGGCTAGGCCCGCCAGTTGCTCCTGAAACGCCGACGACATGTAGCCAGCGGTTCGCTTCTCGCCCGTAACGCGAACTTGTTCTCGCCCACCTCGACCCGCTGGGCGAGCCACGCAGATGGTCGTGGGGTAGTTTCGGTTCCCGGTCCGCATGCGCTTGCGGGCCACTGTCGGCAAGAGGAGATCGAATGCGCACGGCGCGATGCAACAACGTTGCAGACTTCCGCTCTAAGGCAAGGAGCAGGATTCCGGCCCCGATATTCCACTATATCGACGGTGCGGCGGACGACGAGGTCACCTATCGACGCAACACCGAAGCTTACGAGCGCTGCGACTTGGTGCCGAATGTACTCGCCGGTGTCGAGAGCATCGACATGTCGACGACGATCATGGGTCAACGGCTTGCCATGCCGCTGTTCTGCTCACCAACTGCCCTTCAACGGCTGTTCCATCACGATGGCGAACGTGCTGTAGCCAAAGCGGCCGAGAAGTTCGGGACCATGTTTGGCGTTTCTTCGCTCGGCACCGTAAGCATCGAGGAGGTTGGCGCCGCGATCACCACGCCCAAAATGTTCCAGCTCTATTTCCACAAAGACCGCGGGTTAACGAACAGCATGATCGAACAATGCCGCGCGGCGAATTTTGACGTGCTGACGCTCACCGTTGACACCATCGTGGGGGGAAACCGCGAGCGTGACCTGCGCACCGGCTTTACCTCGCCGCCACGCCTCACACCAGCGAGCCTCCTGAGCTTCGCGTTGCACCCTTCCTGGACGTTCAATTACGTCCTACGGGAGAAATTTGCGCTG
The DNA here is from genome assembly GCA_024281015.1 of Candidatus Binataceae bacterium. Taxonomy (GTDB): domain Bacteria; phylum Desulfobacterota; class Binatia; order Binatales; family Binataceae; genus JAMXLL01. The sequence goes on along the minus strand of JAMXLL010000185.1, from coordinate 6,120 downwards.
CCGCAGCTCGAAGGCCATGTGCAAGAGGGAACGAACGTTGCCATCTCAGTTGGCGAATACTTCGACCGCATGCTCGATCAGTCCATGAACTGGCGCGACGCCGAAGAGGTACGCTTAAAATGGGGCAAAGCGTTCTGCCTCAAGGGCATCATGAGCGTTGCCGATGCGAAGCGCGCGGTCGACATCGGGGCTACCGGCATAATGGTTTCAAACCATGGAGGGCGCCAACTCGATGGGTCCAGGGCCCCGTTCGACCAGCTCGCAGAGATCGTCGACGCGGTAGGCGACAAAATCGACGTCGTCTGCGATGGCGGGGTCAGACGCGGTACCCACGTTCTTAAGGCACTCTCGCTGGGCGCCAAAGCTTGCTCGGGCGGGCGGTTCTATCTCTATGCGCTAGCCGCAGCCGGTCAGGCTGGCGTGGAGAAAGCCCTCCGGAATCTGCGCAGCGAAATCGAGCGCGACATGAAGCTGATGGGCTGCCGGTCACTCCGAGAACTGGGGCGGAAGAATCTGCGATTCAGATAATTGGGTCTATTCCGCCGCCGAGTTCTCCGGCCGGATAATTCGTAAAGCGAAGCCTGCGATTCGTTGGCCCAATCAGTTTGAGGTGGAGAAATGGCAACAATAACTGCGAACAATTGCGAAATGTACTATGAAGTCGACGACTACACTGAGCCTTGGCTGAAGAACAAGGATACGATCTGGCTGCAACATGGCGTCGGCCGCAGCTCCAGATTCTGGTATCACTGGGTTCCAGCGCTGGCGCGCAACTATCGCGTGGTGCGGCGCGATATGCGCGGGCATGGGCTGTCAGCCGATCCCGGAGCCAACTACACCTGGACGGTTGACGATTTGCTCAACGATATGAAGGGCTTTCTTGACGCGCTTGGGCTTGATCGTGTGCATTACCTCGGTGAATCGATCGGCGGCATCCTGGGCGTTGCCTTTGCCGCGAAATGGCCGGAGCGGCTGAAGAGCCTAACTGTCTGCTCTTCACCCACGGCGATTCGTCCTTCGGCGCGATCAGCGCTGACAGGCAATGAACGTGAACTCGGTCGGGAACTGGAGCGCCTGGGCGGCGGCGGGTGGGTAAAGATACTGATAGAGCAAAAGGTCATCAGTGGCAAAAATCCAGCCCATATCGAATGGGTAGTAAGTGAATGGTCGAAAACACCGGCTCACGTGCTGCGCGGGATTAATCGAATGTTAGCGACGGCGGATATCACGCCGCTGCTGCCGCAGGTCAAAGTTCCAACCTTGGTGCTAGCGCCATCGCGAAGTCCATTGACGCCCTTGAGCGACCAGCTCACCATCCGCAATTCGATCCCGAATGCCCGAATGGCGGTAATCGAAGGCCCCGGCCATGAGATTTATGTGGATGAACCGGAAGAGTGTATCAGTGCTTTCCTGAAGTTCCTGAAGACCGTGGTTTAGCGCCAGGGCTTTTGTTGAACGGGTGAGCTTCCCGAGCCTCGCTGGCGCGGAATTTCGGCTTCGCCAAGCAGCGGCCTGGGTGGAATCGTTGACCGTGATGGGGCAACCGGATTAAGAGAGCGAAAACAAAATCGTAGCAGGAAAGTTCAATGCTCAGCCCGTATAGAGTACTCGATTTGACAACCGAACGAGGTTTGCTGTGCGGGCAGATTCTCGGTGATCTCGGTGCTGATGTAATCAAGGTCGAGCCGCCGGGCGGATCGCCGGCGCGGCGTCTGGCGCCCTTTTATGAGGATATTGCGGAGCCAAACCGCTCAGTTTACTGGTGGGCTTACAATCGCAATAAACGCAGTATAACTCTGAATCTTGAGACTGATGAGGGCCGCGAACTGCTCTATCGATTAGTTGTTCGCGCTCATTTCTTTATCGAGTCCGACAATCCCGGTGCCCTTGCAGCGCGGCAGTTGGGGTATGCTGATCTGTCTGCTCACAATCGCGAATTGATTTATGTATCCATAACCCCATTCGGACAGGATGGCCCGAAGGCAAGTTACGCCGACAGCGACCTCGTAATCCTGGCGGCAGGCGGACCGTTGTTGCTCGGCGGTGATGAAGACCGGCCGCCCATCCGTCTGAGTGTGCCGCAGGCCTATCTTCATGCTTCGGCAGATGCTGCGGTTGGCGCTCTCGTCGCTCATCATGAGCGAGAACGCTCCGGGATGGGACAGCAGGTCGACGTGTCGGCACAGCAATCGGTGACGATCGCGACTCAGGCAAATAATCTGGCATATCGGTTTGGAGCTGATGAGGCGCGGCGAATGGCCGGCGGGGTGAAGCTTGGTTCGCTTCGCCTGCCGCTGGTCTGGCGAGCGAAGGATGGATACGTCACGCTCGGATTCTTCTTCGGGCGCCAACTTGGGGTATTCAGTCAACGGCTGATGAACTATCTCCATGAACTCGGAGCCTGTGATGCAGCGACGCGCGACAAGGACTGGATTGGCTACGGCGCATTGTTGTTCAGCGGCAAGGAGCCAGTCGCAGAATACGAGCGGGTGGTGGCGTTGATCGCGGATTTTGCTGCTAATCGAACCAAAGCCGAACTCCTTCAGGCTGCCCTCCAGCGAGGATTGCTTATCGCGCCGATCACGACGATGAGCGAGGTTCTCGAAAGTCCGCAATTGCATGCGCGACAGTATTGGCAGTCGCTTGAGCATCCGGAACTCGGACGTTCATTTCCCTATCCGGGCGCTTTCGCGAGATTCAGTGAAAGCCCGCTTACATATGGTCGCCGTCCACCATTGGTCGGGGAGCACAATCGCGAGATCTATGTCAAAGGCCTGGGGATTTCGGACGTTGAGTTTGCGGACCTGGTACGCAGAGGCATCATCTGATGTTTTCAAGTGGCAGAGGCTTAGGCTGTGTTTTGCTGAACGAGAGTTCCCATTGAGGAGACGTCGATGCTACCGCTGGACGATTTGAAGGTGGTTGACTTCATGTGGGCGCTGGCCGGACCCGGGACAACCCGGATGCTAGCCGATTACGGTGCCACGGTAATCAGGATTGAGTCAGTGAGTCGAGTCGATGGTGCGAGGACGGTGGGTCCGTTTTTGGATAATAAACCGGCCAACGACGGCTCCGCTCTGTTTGGCACCTACAATGCCGGCAAACTCGGGCTGGCGCTTGATTTGAACAAGCCGCAAGCACGCGACGTTGTACTCGATCTCGTGCGATGGGCGGATGTGGTTTGCGAATCATTTTCGCCCAAGGCAATGCGAGCCTGGCGGCTTGATTACGAATCGCTGCGCGAAGTGAAGCCGGACTTGATAATGCTTAGTTCGTGCCTGATGGGACAGAGCGGACCGATCTCCGGGTTTACCGGTTTCGGCAACATGGCGGCGGCAATAGCAGGCTTTTACCATCTTTGCGGATGGCCTGATCGGCCTCCTTCGGGGCCATTTGGCGCATACACCGACTATATCGCGCCGCGTTTTGGCGCGATTGCTCTGCTCGCCGCTCTCGACTATCGCCGGCGCACCGGCAAGGGCCAGTACATCGACCAATCTCAAGCCGAATCGGCATTGCATTTTCTCACCCCTGCGTTGCTCGACAGTGCTGCCAACGGCCGGACAGAGCAGGGGATCGCAAACGCCGACCCTAATTATGCGCCGCACGGTGTTTACCCGGCTTTGGGCGATGATCGGTGGATAGCAATCGCGTGCAAAACTGACGAACACTGGCGGTCATTGTGCGCGGCCATCGACCGGCCCGCGCTCGCGCATCATGAGGATTTCGCGACGATGAGCGCACGCCAGAAAGAATGCGAGCAGATCGAGAAGATCATAAGCGAATGGACACGAGGTCTTACCGCGCATGCAGCCGAGGCAATACTCCAACGATTGGGTATCCCGGCTTCTGCAGTTCAGGATAGCAATGACATCTGTCATGATCCGCAACTTGCCGCTCGTGGTTATCTACGTGAAATCGATCATCCGCTCTCCGGCAAAATAGTAGTTGAAGGATCAAGATTTCGTTTATCGCGCACTCCCGCCGAGAGTCCGCGTCCCGCCCCCACTGTCGGTTGCGATAATCAGTACATCCTGGAGTCAATACTCGGTTACGATCAGGAGCGGATCAGTCGACTAGCCGTAGCCGGCGTGCTGGAGTGATCTGAGATATACGTTGCAACGACGAGCGCCGGGATAATCACCGGCAGCGCCGTCGAGTCCGGCCGGCCATGGTTGGCTCGGTATTATTGTGTTTGGGGCTTGATGAGTTTTGAGGCTGGCATCGATCGACCAAGAGCATTTGATGAGGATCCGGAGATGACCTTTAGGGAAGCATTCCCGACGATCAAAAATATCCGCGTCGAAGTGGTGCAGAGCGATTCCTTGAGTCGGAACCCAAGTGAACCGCGGATCTATTCCCAGTCGAATCTTCGAGAATATATCGAATGCCGTGAACGATGCGAGGGCGGCGGCTTCCGAATACGCGAACTTGTAAATGACATGGAGAAGCGGTGCGAAATCGATAGAGAGATTACTGCGTACTGTCAGGGGCGTGACAAAAGGACGCAGCGGCGCTGTAAGAACAGCTTTTCAGTCGAAATTCACATTGAGTATTTGAATGCCGGCGCATCCCGATGAAATGCGCGACGGAACTCTAATCTAATCCGTTGAGTAATCCTGGAATCTGTCTGCTGTCAACGCGTCGACACGGTATATCGAAGTGCCGTCGGTGAGAGTTTGGCCAGAATGAGTGGACGATGCTACCAGAGCACGGCGACACGAAATGTGGCTGTCAAGGACGCTCAATGGCCCCAGCACAGGGCATAGCCATCTTGATGCCGCTGGTCGTGGCCCTGCCCACGATCCTCGGGACGATCGTGATTCATGGATTGGCGGTTCTGGCAGTGATTCACCTCGTTCGTGGCGAGGAACGGCTTGGCCATGCCGGTATGCGATTCTCGATGGACCTGCTCATCGTATCCGGAGTGATTGTGCTGGCGCTCTTGGCGCATCTGATCGAGATTGCCATCTGGGCGGTGTTGTTTGATTTTTGTGGGGAATTTCCCCAGGTATCAATGGCTTTCTACCACTCGGCAGTTAACTACACGTCATTGGGGTACGGTGACGTGGTGATGTCGGTTACATGGAGATTTTTGGGACCCCTCGAAACAGCCGATGGCATGCTGATGTTTGGTGTGTCAACGGCGATGATCTTCGCGGTAATCGAAAGGTTTGTTCAGACCAGGTTCAAGTTTGAGCAATAACGAACTCTAAGAGCGAACGACTGTGAGTAGGTTTAGCTGAGTCTTCCCAGCGCACGGTCTCTTCGGTATACAAACCGAACAAGGCGCTGAGTTCGGCGCGACCGAGCGCAACGCCATCCATCGCGCAGCTTGCCATCAACATAGCGGCAGAGTCGGCATCTGCATCAAAGGGGACGAATGCTCCGTCTGTCTCCGCAAATTGTTGGGCCGAAAACCGTCGAACACCGTTTCGGGCTGCGGCATGCACTTCGGCCGTCTTCCTCAGCACGTTGTCAAGATCGAACGGAAGGACGTCGTAGTGCTGTTATTTCGAGGGTTCAACGTAGAGGGTCACGCGCACCAGGCCCGGTGACTCAAGCGGTCCTTCGCTGGGCAACGGTTCGCCACCAAGAAAGTATTCCACTGTCTTGACCGTATAAGCTTCCCAATTCCCCGGCCGCTGGATCGGAAGGAAAATGCGCTCACCCGTGCGGGGCAGGTGACTTATCGCGGCGAGTGGAGCTTTGGCTACGGGCGTGTTTTTTGAAATGTCGAACAACTCCACATACTTTTGTTCTTGGTCGAACTCAGCCATAGATGGGTCCTCCGGAAGAATCAGGGGCGTTCAACGCGACAGCAAACTCGAAAAGTTTCTTCGTCATATTCTTGCGCCGAAAGGCGTTTTCACCTGTCGACAGAACTGCGCATGTCGATCAATGGCATGTTTTGTTGGGCACTTTCCCCGTTTCAATTAGCTGCGTCAGTGCCTGGACGTCGGTTGCGTCAGCGGAACAACAACTTGCCTGCGTTCCTCGCCAGTGGCCTTTTGTCCGGTCCGATCACCACTTATGCGATGCGAGAGCCGCTCAACTATAACGAAGAGCGGCGGTACCAGAAAAATCGCGATCCCGCTTGAAAACACCATACCGACTATA
>JAMXLL010000184.1 GCA_024281015.1 Candidatus Binataceae bacterium | reverse complement strand
TGGGTCAGCGAGGAGGATTAGCCGTCCGGTATCACTAGTACGCTTTTTTCTGGCCGGGAGTTTGATCTTTCAGGCAACCTTGAGAGAGAGCAGGCTCGCGCTTGCTGGAGAAGCCGATTCCATGGCGCCAATTGGAAGCACATTCAGTGCAGCTGCCGAGCTTTTGGCGCCGGGGCAAATCGCCCCTTCCGTCACGCGGCCACTTCACGCGCCCGCGGGGCCGATCAATCGCCCGACCATTCCACTCGATCAATATCGTGCGGCTAAGGCCGCCGCAGCAGGTTCGGCATCCACACAGGGCGCAACTCGTGAGGCGATTGGTGCAGGTGCGCCGGCCGCGGTTTTGGTGTTTGATTTTGCCGGATCCAGCGAGGGGGAGAACGGCATTGACTTTATCCCGCCCGACGTAGATTCGGCGGTGGGCCCCTCTCAGATTCTCCAGCCGACTAACTCTTCAATCGATGTCTGGAACAGGAATGGCGTGCGTGTGAGTTCGATGAGCGAGAATGTCTTCGTCGGCAATTCGAGCGACTCGCTGGGCGATGGGCGGGCCCTCTATGATTCGCTATACAACAAGTGGATCGTCCTCATCGCCGACTTCACCAATGTGAGCGGTAGCGGCAATCCGCTGTACTACCTGGCGGTGTCGGAATCCAGCGACGCTGCCGGTGCCTATCTTGTCTTTTCGCCGAATATTGTTCTTCCTCCAGGCCAGGGGTTGGATTTCCCGCAACTCGGCATTGACCAGGACGCGCTACTTATAACGGCCAATACCTTTAACAACGCGACCGGCGCATTTACCGGCGCGATCGTCTTCGCCATTCCCAAGGCTCAGGCTTATAACGGCCAGCAGTACAATGTTCCGGTGTTCAGGGTCTTGCCAAGCTTCGGCACGCTGGCGCCCCCTGTAGTCGAGGATAATAATGGGAAAGATTTTTTTGTCGCGATCCCCAACGTCTCGAAATCGGCGCTCGTCAAGAAATTCACGATGACCGAAGCGGGTAGGTCAAACGTGACGTTTACCGGGCCGCTCAGTATTGCGGTGCCCGCTTATCAGGAACCGCCACCGGATGCGGACCAAACCTGCACCGGTTCCGACGCAGCGCTTCGAGTCGACACGTCCGATGGGCGTTTCCAGAATCGAAGCTACCAATACGGCCAGTTCTTGTGGCAGACACACACGGTCAATCAGGCAGGCCGTCCGCTACCCGTCTTCTACGAGTTCAACACCACATCCAACAATACCGTCCAGCGAGGATTCTTTTCGGCAAGCGCCACTTCGTTCGACTTCAATCCCCACATTGCTGCTGATCTTTCCGGCAACGCGATCGTCACCTGGACGGCGACCGATCCGACGGCGTCCGAGGATGCTATGGTAATGTTCGCCGGCCACACCAGTACGGCATTGCCGGGCGTGATGGTACCAGGTCCGGTAATCGCGGGAAGTGAAACTTGCCTCGTCCACAATTTCGATCCGAATTTCGGGGATCAACGTTGGGGCGACTATTCTGCCGTCAATCTCGATCCCGCGACCGCCGGTACGTTTTGGGTCAGCAATGAAAGAGTCACAGGTGATGCCGCTCATGATACCGACTTTTGGGCTACTAGCCACGCGAAGGTCAGCCCATAAAGGCGAATCCCTCCTGGATCTCAAAAGCGACACAGTCCTGTCTTCCCATAGGGTGAATCAACGCGAAGCGACTTTGTTGGTCAATAAACCGGCTTGCGAGCAGGCTCTTCGATGTACGAACATTACCTTTGTCATCGCCGAATCAGCGGCTAATTGTTGTCGCCCAGCGAATCCTGTTCTTGGCGGTTAACCCAAGGCATTTACAATCACAATTGAACAGGATCGAACCAAGCCCCCATTCGCCCTATCCGGCGAACGCCTCGTGGCCGGTTAGACGGCGCGTGATTTTATGGACGGAGAGAGTCGGTTGAAACCCGGGGCGATTTTTCCTCGCCCCGGTTCATTCCTGCATTAACAGTGCGGTGGAACATTGACTACGCGGCAGCGCGTTGCCCGTTGCGGGTCGTGAATTCCAGGCCGCGCTGGCCGGCATCGACCACCACATGGCTGCCTTCGCGGACCTCGCCTGCCAGCAGCTTGCGGCCCAGCGCCGTTTCCAGTTCGCGCTGGATCAGGCGGCGCAATGGACGCGCTCCGTACACGGGATCGTAGCCATGTTCGGCAAAGTAGTCGCGCGCACGATCCGTCAGCTCGAGATCGATCTTGCGCTCCTCCAGCCGTTTGCGCAGCCGGACCAACTGGATCTCGACGATTTGGCCCAACTGCTCCTTTGTGAGCGGGTGGAAAACGACGATCTCGTCTACTCGGTTAAGGAACTCGGGCCGGAAGCTCTGACGCATGATATCCAGCGCCTGCTCCTTCATCCGTTCGTAGTTCTGCCCCTTGTACGACAGGATTACCTGGCTGGCGATGTTCGAAGTCATGATCACGACGCAGTTCTTGAAATCAACCGTGCGCCCATGACCGTCAGTAAGCCGGCCATCATCGAGCAGTTGCAGCAGAACGTTGAATACATCGGCGTGGGCCTTTTCGATCTCGTCGAGCAATAGCACCGAATATGGCCGCCGGCGTACGGCTTCGGTCAGCTGGCCACCCTCATCGTAGCCCACGTAGCCGGGCGGGGCACCGACCAGGCGCGAGACGGTGTGCTTCTCCATGTACTCGGACATGCCGATCCGCGCCATCGCGTTTTCGTCATCGAACAGGAACTCAGCCAGCGCCCGGGCCAGCTCGGTCTTGCCCACTCCGGTTGGGCCGAGAAAGATGAACGAGCCAATCGGTCGATTCGGATCCTTGAGCCCTGCGCGAGCTCGGATCACGGCATCGGCTACGGCTGAAACCGCTTCGTCCTGGCCAATGACTCGTTTGTGCAGATGCTCTTCGAGATGGGCGAGTTTCTGGATTTCGCCTTCGAGCAGACGTGACACGGGAACGCCGGTCCATCGCGCGACAACTTCGGCGATATCCTCCTCATCGACCTCTTCCTTGATCAGCCGCGAGCCGCCCGGCGTTGAAGCAGCGCTCTCAGCCGCGGCAAGCTCTTTTTCAAGGCCCGCCAGTTTCCCGTACTGCAGCTCCGCAACCTTGTTGAGGTCGTATTCACGCTTGGCCTTGTCGATCTCGTGGCGAGTCTGCTCGATATCGCTCTTGAACTTCGAAAGCTTCTCGATAGCGTCCTTTTCGGTCTGCCATTGGGCGCGCAACGTCTGACGGCGATCTTCGGCGTCGGCCAGTTCCTTCTCCAGCTTTTCGAGCCGATCGCGCGAGGCTGGATCAGTTTCACGCTTGAGCGCCTCGCGTTCGATTTCGAGTTGCATGACGCGCCGATTCGCCTCGTCGAGCTCCGCCGGCATGGATTCTTTTTCCGTGCGCAGCTTGGCGGCGGCTTCGTCCACCAGGTCGATAGCCTTGTCCGGCATAAAACGATCAGTGATATAGCGCTTCGAGAGCATCGCTGCCGTTACCAGCGCTGAATCCTTGATCCGGATACCGTGATGTACTTCGTAGCGTTCCTTCAGGCCGCGCAGAATCGAAATGGTATCTTCGATGCTGGGTTCGTCGACCATCACCGGCTGGAAACGCCGCTCCAGTGCTGCGTCCTTCTCGATATGCTTGCGGTACTCGTCTAGGGTGGTCGCCCCAATGCAATGCAACTCGCCGCGTGCGAGCATCGGTTTGAGCAGGTTGGAGGCATCCATCGCCCCTTCCGCTGCGCCCGCGCCAACGACTGTATGCAGCTCGTCGATGAACAAGATGATCTCGCCCTCGGCCTCCTGCACCTCTTTCAACACCGCCTTCAGGCGTTCCTCGAACTCACCGCGATACTTGGCGCCTGCCACCAATGCACCCATGTCGAGCGCGACGATTCGGCGGTTCTTTAACCCTTCGGGCACGTCACCTGCGACGATTCGCTGCGCCAGCCCTTCAACGATCGCGGTTTTGCCGACACCGGGCTCGCCGATCAGGACGGGATTATTCTTGGTCCGGCGAGATAACACCTGCATTACGCGGCGAACCTCGTCGTCGCGTCCGATCACCGGGTCTAGTTTTCCGGAGCTGGCGAGCTGTGTAAGGTCGCGCCCGTAACGCTCCAGGGCCTGGTACGTCGCCTCGGGATTGGAAGAAGTTACCCGTTGATTGCCGCGCACCTTCTTGAGCACCGCCATCAACTTGTCGTGGGTAATACCCGCTTCGCGCAGGATACGTGCAGTTGCGCCGGGTTCGTCGAGCATAGCAATCAAAACGTGCTCGATTGAGACAAACTCGTCTTTCAGCTTGCCGGCTTCCTGCTCGGCCCGCGTCAGCACGCGGTTCAGGCGCTGAGTCATATAGGCCTGGCCCGCGTCGGCCCCCGAACCGGTGACGCTTGGAAGCTTGCGCAGCTCGTCGGCTATTTTTTGGCGGATGACAGCCAGGTCGACTCCCGCGATTTTTATGATCGAAGCCGCCAGGCCCTGCTCGTCTTCGAGCAATGCGGCCGCCAGGTGTTCAACGTCGACCGCCTGATGATGAGCAGCTACGGCAGCGCTTTGGGCACGGCCAAGCCCCTCCTGCAGCTTTTCGGTAAAGCGATTGACATTCATTTGCTTAATCTTGACCTCTATCAATCAAGGTAACCATCAGCAGGCCTACCGCAAGGACAAGCCCGTCCTGGCTTTTCGAGCGGCGGCAGAACCGAGCGGAAGAGTTGAAATCAATCCCGGCCAGAACCGTCGGGTAGAAAGGTTTTATGAGAAAAACGGTTTAGCGGCGCTTCCGGTATGCAGCAATAGACCGGCTCTTATACCGGGACGCAGCCGACCGCGTTTCCGCTCCGGGCCATAATGATCACTATGGCGCTTGGCGGGCCGCTAGTCGGGACAGCAAGTAACTGAGGTTACAGCTACGACTTGAGCACGTTACGGCCGGCGATTACCTCGTCGATTAATCCGTATTCGACTGCCTGCATGGCGCTGAGGAAATTGTCGCGGTCGGTGTCTTTTTCGATTTTTTTGATATTCTGCCCGGTATGATGCGCGAGAATTTGGTTTAGTACCTCGCGCAGACGCAGTGCCTCACGCGCCTGAATGTCAATATCGGCAGCCTGTCCCTCGAAACCACCAGAAAGCTGATGAATCATGATTCGCGAATGCGGTAGCGAGTACCGCTTGCCCTTGGCTCCTGCTGCCAATAGCACGGCGCCCATGCTGGCCGCCTGCCCGACGCACAAGGTCGAAACCGGCGGCTTGACGAACTGCATCGTGTCATAAATCGCCAGCCCGGCCGTCACCGAGCCGCCGGGCGAATTGATATACATGTTAATTTCCTTCTCCGGGTCCTCCGATTCGAGGAACAGGAGTTGGGCGGTGACCAGGTTGGCATGATCGTCAGTGATTTGGCCGCCGAGAAACACGATGCGGTCCTTCAGTAAGCGTGAATAGATGTCGTAGGAACGTTCGCCGCGGCCTGTCTGCTCGATAACAAAGGGTACGAGGATACTCATGACTCCAGAGAATACTCCGGACAGCTCCGGCGTTGAAACGGGCGCACTATCAATATTGCGAGGCGGTTATCGACAGGCGGGATGCTGTCTCGAATCCGCCGTGACTGACCCTGCTCACCGCAACGAAAACCGCTCACCGAGGAAGACCTCGCGGACGCGCTCATTGCGTACTATCTCCTGTGGAGTGCCTTCGACCAGGATTTGCCCGCCATGGATCACGTACGCACGATCGATAATAGACAGCGTTTCGCGCACGTTGTGGTCCGACATCAGGATGCCGATGCCGCGCTCTTTCAGATAGGTAATGATCCGCTGGATTTCGACCACCGTAATCGGGTCGATTCCGGCGAATGGTTCGTCGAGACAGAGAAACAGGGGATCAAGCACCAGCGCCCGCGTAATCTCTACCTTGCGCCGCTCTCCGCCCGACAGCACCCCGGCTTTGCTCTGCGCCACACGGGCGATATCCAGCTCGTCGAGCAACGACTGCAAGCGCGCACTGCGCTCTTCTTCGGTTAATGGCAGCGTTTCCAGCACCGCCAGCAGGTTCTGCTCGACCGTTAGCTTGCGAAACACCGATGTCTCTTGTGGCAAGTAGCTTATGCCGCGGCGAGCGCGTTGGTATAAGGGCAAGTTCGTAATCTCGGAGCCACTTAACTCGATACGCCCGCTATCGGGCCTGAGCAGACCAACCAGCATATAAAAGGTTGTGGTTTTGCCGGCACCGTTAGGGCCCAGCAGGCCGACCACCTCGCCTTGACCGACCCGCACTCGGACATCGTTGACGACCGCCCGCCCCCCATAACGCTTGGTGAGACTGATTCCCTCGAGCGAGGCGGTTTTGTGGGCGGGATCTGTGAGTTCCCGAGCACGGAAACCTTTTGGCTGACCCATACTAGCCATGCAAACGTGCAACTCTGAATTTAATCGGCCCCGCTAGCGGTGAGAACTACTGCATCAACTCTCTACCCGAAATACGACGGAGACGCGAAAGAGATGCAGATTATTCAGAGTAGCAGGTTCCAATCGGTGAGCGGATCTGGTTGATTAATAGTCAGCAGGCGTGAGCGAGGAAGGCGAATCTAATGGCAAAGAGACTGAGCAGGCGTAAGCTCCTCAAAGCCGGTCTTCTGGGTACAATTGCGGCGGCCATTCCGGCAGGTGCAAAAGCCGCGCAATGGGTCGCCCGGAGTAGCGATCTTGTCTTGCCTTCCCGCCAGGTGCGACAGCTTTCCTTCTACAACGTTCATACCGGCGAAGCGCTTAAGACTGCTTATTTCGAAAACGGCCAATACGTGCCGGAGGCTCTGCTAGCGATAAACCATTTCTTCCGCGATTTCCGCGCCAATGAGGAACGGAACATCGATCCTCGCCTGCTCGATCTCCTTCATCGGATCCATGCTGCGCTCGACACCTCACAACCATTCAACCTTATCTCCGGCTATCGGTCGCCGGCCACTAACGCGTGGCTAGCCAGCCAGAGCGAAGGGGTGGCTCACCACAGTCTGCACATGTACGGGATGGCCTCGGATATAAACGTGCAGGGCCGTTCACTGGCAGTCGTTCAGATGGTGGCGCTGGCGATGCGGAGTGGCGGGGTCGGATTTTACCCCCGTTCTGATTTCGTGCACGTCGATACCGGTCGCGTGCGTCGCTGGTAACTTCGGCCTGAAATTGCCTCGATAGGGGAAACTGACAGGATCCAGGCCTTGAACGCCGGTGGCTTGAGCAGCGGGCATCCACATTTTACCCTTTAATCTCGGCCCGCGTCGCTGAATAATGACGCGTCTCTATGGACGTGTCTTTGCCTGGTCTCGCGCTCCTTAGCCCGAGAGGAAGCCAGCCGGGCCTGCGGCCGAGCAACACAGCTCGAAATCACCACGGAGGTCAATATCATGCCGGGACCGCTCAGCGGCTTTCGCATCGTCGATGTCACCCAAATGATCTCGGGCCCGATGGCCACCATGATACTGGCGGACCAGGGCGCTGATGTAATCAAGGTCGAACCGCCTGGCATCGGTGATCTCACGCGCGCGCTCGCTGGTCGGCGCCACGCCATGTCTCCTACCTTTGCCGTTGCGAATCGTAACAAACGTTCGGTCGTGATTGACCTTAAGCAGCCGCGCGGTGTTGAACTGCTGAAGCGACTCGTGGCTCAGTCGGATCTGTTCGTGCAAAATTTCCGGCCCGGTACTGTTGAGCGGATGGGGATAGGCGAGGAGGCCTTACGTCAAGCCAGGCCGGACCTGGTCTATGTGTCGATCAGCGGCTTTGGCGAAAGTGGCCCATACGTCCACAAGCGAACCTATGACCCGGTCATCCAGGCGCTGTCCGGGCTCGCCTCGATTCAGGCTGATCCACAAAGCGGACGCCCCAAGATGCTTCGTGTGATTGTGCCCGATAAGGTGACCGCGCTCACCGCCGCTCAGGCGATGACAGCAGCGCTGTTGGCCCGTCAACGTACAGGAACAGGACAGCACGTCAGATTGGCGATGCTGGATGCAGTCATAGCATTCATATGGCCCGAATCCATGGCCGCATTTACTTTCGGCGGACCGGAAAAGGCGATTACGCGACCGCCGAATACACGCGACCTCGTCTTTGAGACCTCCGACGGCTACATAACATGCGGTGCGGTTTCTGATTCCGAATGGGAAGGTTTATGCCGCGCGCTCGACCGTCCTGAATGGCTCGGCGACGAGCGCTTCAAAACCCCTGCCGGCCGGGTGCGTTATGCCGATGCGCGCCTCGAGCTCACGGCCGAAGTGCTGAAGACACGCAGCTCGGCGGAGTGGCTCGCCAGGCTGGATGCGGAACAGGTGCCCTGCGCCCCTATTCTGAGTCGCGCCGATCTGTTGGCAGACCCGCAGATCGCTGCCAACCAGATGATTATCGAAGCCGATCATCCGAAAGCCGGTCCGATGCGGCAGCCGCGTCCTGCGGCACGCTTCAGCAGCACTCCCCCTGAGGTGCGCAATTTCGCGCCAACACTCGGTCAAGACACTGAGCCGGTATTGCGTGGGGCGGGTTTTGCCCCCGAGGAGATCAGATCGCTCCGCGAAGCCGGAGTAATTGAAATTGCAGCGGATTCCAGCCTGTGACGGATTTCGTTCGGCATAGCTGAATACCGGTACCAGTTGGCCCGGCAAGGACCGCTCAGGGCTTCTTTGCAAAGAACTTGTGGAACAACCGCTCTGATTCGCGCAGGCCTGTTTCGGTCAGGACGACTGATTTGGCTTTGCCGACCGGGTTTTCAATAAAACGCTTTTCATGAAGCCGGTTCATGGCCTCCCAATCGAAGCCTTTCCATGCTCTCGACCCGTCATGCAACGTCAAGTAAAGAAGCGCCAGCACGGCTTCATCAATTTTGTTCGTATCGATATCCATTATTCAAAGAACACTTCTCGCCACACGACTCTGAAGGTTGTCCGGGCGTTTCAACCATTCTCTTGGCAGCTCGACTACAACTGAGAAATGCGGCAAGCACAAGGTCGGTGATGGATCGATGCTTGCCCGTTCCGCTGAACAGCCCAATTCCTTCCAAAGGAGAGCAGCGGTGGCATACGACGATATTGTACGAATTCGGTAGGCGAATCCGTCAGCGGTGCCAAGGTGGTTGCGAGTGGATCGGCGCTGACGCACACATGTAATGCCTTTCAAAGATGAGCCAGCGGGCTGGATCGGGTCACGCTGAGCCTCGACGACAGCGGTGAGTTCATCCACGCCACGCCTTAACGCACTGTTTCCTACAATGAGCACACGCCGATCATGCTCGAATGCCGTCGGCGTCGATCTGTGAAGCTAGAGGACCCCTGCCTGGGGCACTGAGTGAAGACCCGTACCCCAGGGTTGAACCGCCGGAGAAGACCGCTTGAGCGATACAAGAGAAGCGGCCTACTTGGCCAGTCCTTCTTCGCGCATTACTTCCTGGATTTTGGGGCGCTGCCCCAGTCGCTCAGCATATGCCTTAAGGTTGGGCCACTGGCCAAGATCAATTTTCATGAATCCCGCCCACGTGCACATTACGCACATGTACGCATCGGCGACCGTGAACTGATTGCCCATCAGGTATGGCCCACCGCGGCCAAGCTGCTGGTCGACGTAGGCAAAACGCCGGCCGATATTGTCCCGCGCGATCGGCTTGTAGTCTTCCGGTGTGGTCGGTTGAAACAGGGCGCCAAAGCTCTTATGCAACTCTGCTGTGATGAAATTGAGCCACTCCTGCAAACGGTAGCGTTCGACGGTGCCGTTGCGCGGCGCCAGCCCCGAGTCGGGTTTCTGGTCCGCCAAATACTGCACGATGGCTGGACCTTCGGTGAGGACTTGGCCATTGTCAAGCACCAGCGTCGGTACCTGCCCTTTGGGGTTGATGCTTGTGTAGTCAGTCCCGCTCTTGGTTTTTTTTGCCCTGAGATCCACCTGCTCCAGATCGGCATTGATGCCGGCCTCGCGTAGCACAATGTGCGGGGACAGTGAGCAAGCACCGGGTGCGAAATACAGCTTCATAATCGCGACTCCTCCATTAATTTCTCAGATTGGAGACAACGATTGTCTCCGGCCATTATGGCGACGGGGACAGATTCGGCGCGGGCCCGCGACCTGTTTTCGGTAAGGCGCCGGCGCCGTTATCAGCCCTCAATTCTACAAAGGCTCTTGCGATTGCCAAGGCCCGAATTTGCGGCCATCCGTTTGAATGTCTGCTGGGGAACGTGATACCCCCCAAAAGGTTTGTGATCGCGGCAAAAATCGCGGGGCCTCCCACGCTAATTAAAAGAGGAGCAAAACCGCTGAGATTTGGCCCTCGATGCGCAGTCTTGACGCGAGAGCCGGGGAAAATGGAAGATGCAGAGCTTTGGAATGGAAAGCCCTGACAGAGCTCGACGATGACCAGAATTGGGGACATAAGTGATGGCGATTTAAACGGACCTGCGCTAGAAATTCACAGGGCGGTAATGCGCAACACGTCGTCTCGAGCAGTCGCGACGGTCGCTGCCGGATTGAGTTCGAGCCTGTGGTCCGACGCGTGAGCTTGGGATTTGAAGCGCGTGCAGCACGAAGATTGGTCGCGCACGGGCGGCGGTTTCCACCTCCAGACAGGGAAGGGAGTATGAACCGGGGACAATACTGGGGAATCGGATGGCTCAAGTTGATATGGTGCACGGCGCTGAGCGCCGGCATCCTGTGCACCACGCTAGCCGGGGTAAGCCTGGCCACCAGCGGATTGAAAGCGGCACCTCAGCCTGACCGCTCTTGGGAGAGCTATTTTGGGGTGACGATCTTGCCGTCTGGCCGGACCGTGGTGGCTGGCGATAAAGGCGTCATCATGACCACCGACGACGGTGGCCGAACCTGGACCCGCCAGTTGCTGAAGAAAGGCCCCAAATATTACGACCTCTACAGCGTCGCCTTTACCCCTGATGGATCGCGGGGCTGGGTAGTCGGCGACGCCGGGGTAATTTATCGCTCTGATGATGGTGGGACCACTTGGACTGAACAACAGGGTCCGGCGGGGCTAAACACGGCATTGCTCAAGATCGCGGTTGTCGATGCGCAAAGGTTCTGCGCCGGTGGCGAGCACGGAGTGCTACTATGTACCAGCGACGGCGGCACAAGTTGGAACCTGCAGAAATTCCACGATTTCGCTTTTTTTGACGTAATCTATCCAGACCCTCAGAACATCTGGGCGGTCGGGGAGTTTGCCACCCTGCTGCACTCGGGCGATGGCGGCAAGAGCTGGCAGGCGCGAAATGGCGGCGAGTCCGGCAAAGGCGACCCGCTGTTTTCGATCGCCTTCAACGGAAACCAGGGCATCGCGGTTGGGCTCATCGGCACGTCGCTGCAAACCAGCGACGGTGGCAAGACCTGGCAAACGCGCGAACTCGCCAATGGTCATCGGTCACTCTATACCGTCAGTTCACTGCCCTCCCAAACTGGCGAGTTTTATGCGGCTGGCGAACAGGGCTTGGCGGCGATCATCGCCAACGGCGAGGTCACGCCAGTGCCAAGCGGGGTTGCCGATGCCATTGCCGCCTCCGCATTTTCGTCGCGCTTCGGGATCTCGACTGGTTTAGCCGGCACTCTGTTACGCAGTGAGGACGGCGGACGGCATTGGCGTTCGCTGCTGAGCAAGCCACAGCCTCTGCTCACCGAGGCTCAATAGTAAACCTATGAAAAACTCATTTAATATCGGCAGAATCATACTGCGCTTTCGTGCACCGATTGGTATCACGCTTGTCGCGATCACCATCTTCATGGGTTATTGGGCTTTGCGGGTCCAGATCGGGACGCGCTTCGTCGATTTCTTCCCCAGCTATCACCATTATGTATTGTTGAATAACAAATACGCCCGCAGCTTTGGCGGAGCGGAAAGCCTGCAGATCATGGTGCGGGTCAAGCACGGTGATATTTTCAATCGTGCGACCCTGCTGAAGATCCAGCAACTCAACCATGAGATGGATTCGCTGCCGGGGGTCAATCACGAAGAAGTGTTCTCCCTCGCCTCGTTCCGCGTGTCGTACGTGCAGGCACTCTCGGGCGCCCTGGTTACGGAACCCTACATGTTTCCCGATGTGCCCAAGACCGATCAGGGCATCGCCGCACTTAAGGCCAACGTTGTGGCTCATTGGGATGCACTGCGGCAATTGGTCAGCGCCGATTACAAGAGTGCGATGGTAACGGCGTCCTTCAATGACGAGGCGATTCAGTATCGCGAGTTTTTTCAGGACGTTCAGCGGATTATCCAAAAGAACCAGGACGAAAATCATCAAATCTTTGTCGCGGGCGAGCCGATGACGCGGGGCTGGGGTTACCACTACATCTGGAGCATCGTCGCCATCATCCTGATCTCGTTAGCGGTGATCGTGTTGATTCACTACTACGGCATTCGCGGTGTCGCTCGTTGGTGGGCTCCGCTGATGACTGGTAGTTGTTCGGCATTGTGGGGCATGGGCTTCACTGGACTGATTGGTTATCAACTCGACCCTGTCATGCTGGTCATTCCCTTCATTCTGACGGCGCGCGATGTCAGCCACGGTATTCAGTGGCAGCGGCGCTTCTACAACGAGATCGAACGTTCCGGGGGCAATGTTCAGGACTCGGTTATTGTGACTACCAACCTGATGTTACCGCCCGGACTGGTTTCAATTTCGGCCGACATCTTCGGCATCATTTTCGTGTCGTTTAGTGGTATTCCTACTTTGCACCATATTGCGCTAACCGGCGCAGTCTGGGTGGCGGCGAGTCTCACGATGGTATTCGTGTTTCAGCCTATCGTGATGAGCTATCTGCCGTCGCCCACACTCGAGAAGCTGAGGATTGAGGAGGAACTGGCCGGCGGCCTGGAGGGCAAACTTGAGGCTTTCCTCGAGCATCTGACCGAGGTTCCGGTGCGGCCGGGCGCCGCGCGTACGGCGATTTTGGTAGCTGCGGCAGCTTTTATCGTATTCGGGTTGGTGTCCGGCCAACGCGCAGCCATCGGCTACCGGACTGTCGGCACGCCGCTTTATAAGTCAAACGCCAAGGTTAACCTGGATATTCAGGAGATCGCGAAAAATTTCCCCGAGGACGAAGCTTGGGTCGTCCTCGAAACCCCGCCCTATCCGAGTAATCAATCGACCTTGGGCTCCAGCCCGCTGCGGCTCGCGGACGACTTGCGTTATTACCTGCGCGAGCGGGATCCAAACGTCATTCAAGTGGTGTCGTTCGGCTCCGATATTGAAAAGCCGTTCAACCAGATGTTCCATTATGGTTACCCGAAATTCCTGCGTGTGCCGGAGAGCACCGAATTAGCTGGCAACCTGTGGTTCCTCTATCTGTCAGGCACTGCGCCGGGCGAGATGGAGCGCTACCTCGCTGATCGCCAGGCCGACGCGGCGTGTGTCAGGGTTCTATTGCGTGATCATACTTACGACACCCTCAACCGACTGCTGAAGGAAGTGGCAACCTTCAGCCGGTCGTGGGCAGGAGTTCCGATAGCTGCCGGTGCGCAGGCTACGCTGCAGGAGCTTGGTCCAACCGGCCAGCCCGTTACGCCCGATCCGACGATGACCGAAGTCAAAGTTGACATGTTGGGCGGAATCGGCGGTCTCTATGCAGCTGCCAACCAAGTATTGAAATACACCGACTTCTTCAACCTGACCCTGACCTTGCTAGCAGTGGGTATCTGTTGCGCGTTTGAATTCGGCTCAATCGTCGCTGGTATCCTGTTTATCGCGGCGAGCGTCCTGGCGAACTTCGGCGCGTTCATTTACATGAACCTGCGCGACCTGACCTTGACGATTGATACGATTCCGGTCGTCTCGCTGGGGATCGGCCTTGGCATTGACTATGGCATTTACACAATGGCGGCTATTCGCGACGAAGTCATCCGCGGTAAGGAGCTCGAAGACGCAATCCAGACTGCGATGAGAACCACCGGAGCAGCGGTTCTCAATACCTTGTTCGTAATGGTGGGGGGCTTAGCCGTGTGGATGTTCTCGCCGGTTGATTTTCACACTCGTATGGCCCAGCTGCTGATTTTCCTCATGATCACCAACGCCATAACCGGTGTGATGATCCTGCCGAGCTTCGTTGCGGCCTTTAAGCCACGCTTCATCCGCCGCTACGTGGAGGCGCAGCAACAGCAAAGGTTCGAAGCGGCAGCGACCGGCGGTGGAGCATAGAACAAGAACGAAACTACAAACCGGCGGTTAAAAACTCGCTGGTGTGTGCGCCACGGCGGCTCGGCGGTGTATCGCTCGCTTGGGCGGAACCTGATCGCTGTCGATGCCGCCGTAGATCACCTTGCTGCGGCGCGCCAGTGCCCCGCGTCCCGGGATCGAAGTGAGAGGAGCGGGAGTGATAGCTGCCTTCACTTGACGCGTAGACGGTCGCTGAGCAAAAGACCGACAGGCTAACTTAAAAACTACCTCTGTAGGATTCGCCGAGTCGCCGCTAATGCGAAAGTAATCGCCAGCAACGCCGCGCTTGCAAATATCGCCCGATGCTTACCCACGTATAGCTCCGCCGAGCGATCCGTGGCGCGCTTTTCGAAGCTGCCGTGCGCGGCGTAATGGCCCGGTGCGGGTTTGAAAAGGTTGTCTGGGCGTTCCGCACTTATCAACTCGCTGGTTTGCTGCGATGAATAACCTGTACGGCCCAGGTACAAGTCCAACAAGCCCGGCACTAGCTTCTGACCGAGAATAGCACCGACTGTGCTCGTACCGACGTTGAACTCGCGACGCTGGTGGTGAGCTGCCCAGTACACCGCCCTGGCGCCAATTTCAGGATTATAGATGGGAGGGACCGGCTGAGGATGATGCCGGAGATGTACCCGGCACCAGTCGAATTGCGGCGTGTTCATCGCCGGCATCTGCACCATCGTGATGCGGACATTGCTGCGATTATGAATGAGTTCGCATCGGACGCTGTCGGTAAAGCCCTTGATCGCATGCTTGGCGCCGCAGTAGGCAGACTGCAATGGGATCGATCTGTAAGCGAGGGCTGAACCGACTTGCACTACGTGACCACGATCGCGCGCCTTCATGCGCTTGAGAGCGGCCATCGTCCCCCAGACTTGGCCGAAGTATGTCACTTCGGTGACGCGCCGGTATTCGTCATGGGTTAATTCCTCGAACGGTCCGAACACGGTCGCCATCGCGTTGTTGATCCAGATGTCAATCGGCCCGAGCCTGCGTTCGACCTCGTTGGCAGCGTGCTCGACCTCAAGATAATTAGCCACATCTGCGATCAGCCAGAGCGCTTTGCCGCCTAGATTTTCAACTTCTCGTGCAGTTGCGGCCAACCGGACCGGATCGCGCGCGATGAGGCCGATCAACGCGCCATGACGGGCGAACTCGCGAGCTATCGCACGGCCCAGTCCTGCCGAGGCGCCGGTTATAACCACCACTTCATTAATCGTTGTTGGTTGTGAATTCTGTCCTGTCACCTTGAACACCTCGGGCAAGCAAGGGCACAAATTGTGCCACTGCTTCGCGGAAGTTTTGTCGCTCCATCTGAACCGGGGGCCTCGGTTCTGGACGAATGCGGAAAAAGTTACAGCAGCCTTTGCGTCGGGCTGCGGCCGGCTAGCACTTAGGCGGAGCGATCTTGCACCGAGGTAGATTCTAAGGACTACTCAATGGTATGCGCGCGCACCTGGCGCAGGTGAAGGCTGCTTTTGAGCCGCCTCAGCATACCGCTCATGCGCACCCGCCAGAGCAACCCAGAAATCGCAAGCCATAACAGTGTAGCAGCTAGCAGGATCGCCCAGGGGGCAATTTGTTTAACAACGAAATGTTCGACAAAGATCGCGAATCCAAATAGCCCGAGACTGCCGATTGCGGTGCCGGCGGCATCGACCGCGGCCGCTTGGCGACCGCGTCTATTGGCGCGTAACGCGTGGGTCTGTTTTTTTTCAATTTCATGCTTCTCGACCAGGGTTGCAGTCGCGGGAAAGATGGCGGGAAACGCCAAAAACAGACCTCCCGCCGCCGGTCCGAACTTATTGGCTATCTCTCCTGCTACGGCAGTAATCATCCCGCCCAATAAAAATCTTATCGCACATTGGAGAGCGGTTGTCCGGCGTACGCTTGAGAGATCGATTGAGATTCGCATGCTTACCGTTCTCAGACCACTAGCCAGCCAAAAGCCACGCCCAGCCACAGCAGGATCGACGCCGCGCTTGCGGCAAGTGCTGCAATTTCAAACCGCATTAATACGAAGCTGACGCAGTTTGCATAAATGAACAGCGCCAACGCTCCACCAATCATCGTGTGTGCTTCGGTTGCGGCGAAGAATGCCCCCTTGCTGTAGACGGTAAGCAGTAGAGTTGCGAGCGCAATCGAAGGGGCCGCTCCAAAAAGACCTCCGAAGCTTTTTGGCTTAAACAGATCACCTATGATCGCAAATGTTGAGACGAAAAATCCGCCGATCACAAATCGAATAGCAATATCTTTTATCATGCCGATCTCTTAGTCTTTGGAGAGCTTCCGGTGGTTTAGCTGCAGCGAACCGCTAACCCTTCACCTCCGGCATAGAGACGTCCAATGCTTCTCCGTGTACCACATTAACATGCGATACTAATCTGCCGCAGAATATTTCGAGCCGAAGGAGTTATAGCTGACGTAAAAACAGTGATCGCGGCATGCCCACCATCCCCTTAGGAGCATCGGAAGCATGTCGAGATAGTCATGGCTGGAAAAAGAGTGAGTATTGATATGGCAACGGCTCAGAAGGCCCCTAAGCATCTGTCCGAGTTGCTAGGCAGGGAAGCTCTCGGCAGGGTGTGGTCTTATCGGAGAATGCAATTGGGGGGAGCGCCTGAGTCCGTCACTCTTCGTGCAGGAGGCGAGGGTAGCGGGTTGCGCCTAAATTTAGCCCGAACGCGCGATGGAGCTGGTGGTTACTCAGATTTCCGGTGAGAAAAAAGCCAGGGTCCGCACTTCGATACTTTCGCGCGGTCGGGCTTGCGCCGGCGTAGTTGGGTCGTCGAATGCAGTATGGGCGGTGAGTCGCGCGCGGCCGTCACATAGCGAATCGAAACACTTGAACAACAACGATTCGTCTTTCCCCATCTGAGAAAAGTAAAACCATCGATGCCTTGGGTTGAAGTTGAAGAGGTAAACCTCGTGTTTGACACCTTCTTCCGTCGGCACCAGGTCTGGCGGGTCGATGCTTCGTGCGTCACAGATCGCCAGGGGAGCCTCCCGCACGGGGCCTTCTATTGGCCGCCAGACATTGATTACTTCATAACGAGACCGGAGTAGAGATTCGGCTTTGTCGACCAGGTAGAGCCGGACTCGTTCAGGGGAAGACTTTTCAGTGTAGTCGTCGTGAACAACCTTCACCGGTTCGCGAACTGCGCTGATTCCCCGATGTGCCTTGGCGGCACATCTCACGTCGTGTTCGAACGCAACAACCTTAGTGGCCCCCGTGACCTCTCTCACCAGTTGCTCGACCTCCGGATAGTACAGCGATCGCACCTGTGCAGCATCATAGAAATCCGATACCGCCGTGCCGGATTGTTTCAGCACAAAACCTTCGACATCCAAAGCAAGCGAATCGATAAGTGGGCGGGCGTCAAAGATAGGCATCGAATGCCGGCCAGCTCGTCCGCCATAGTTGAGAGAGGCTCGGACATAATGCGGGACCAGGTCTGCTGAACGCTCGCTCACGTGTGGCTCCCGCGCTGCGGCTGGATTGCGCCCTCCTCCGTCTCTATGAGGCGGAGGGGGCAGCAGTTTGGACTACCTCTGGTGATACAACGGGTGGCCATGGAACGGTGTATGTACGCGGCTGAAGTGGTCGCCTTCCAGATTAGCGAAGTACAAATCCTGCAAGCCCGCGCCGCCGAAGGCACAATTGGTCGGGAAGAAGAGCTTCTCGCCTTTGGCATCATCGATCAGCGTGCTCCACTTGCCCTTGGTGTCCACCTGGATGATTTGATGAGCAGGCACCATTTTACCGTCTCTGATGAACGCTGGTAGTGTGACGAAGAGCGAGCCGTCGGAGGCGAACGCCATCCCATCGGGCAATGCGGGAAAACCTTCTGAAAAAATTTCCGGCTTGCCCCACGAACCGTCCTTTTTGATGGCGATCCGCAGGCAATCATTACGGGTCGATTCCAGTACGTAAACCGCCTCTTCTTTCGGATCAATGGCGGTGCCGTTGGCAAGGTAGATTCCAGTTGCCACGGTCTCGCTCTTGCCGTTTGCACGGATGCAAACCAGTGCGCCGTTCGGCTCCGGCTTTGACATCTCTACCAGCGCGGTGTTGATATCGCGCGTGCTCGAATTCGAGACGTAAAGGTTCCCGTCGGCATCATAACTGGCGAAATTGGGCAATGTGAGGGCAAGATTGCCGACCCGATCGGCGACTAATGAGACCTGCCCGTTTTGGGTCACTTTCATCACGGCTTTTTTGCCGAGGTCGCAATAGACGAGGTTTCCCTCGCGGTCCAATGTGATGCCGTTGGGTATGGATCCGGCCGGCAAGGTGCAAAGTTCGCCCACCTTCCCCTCAGGCGTAACCTTGTAAATAATGCCATTACGCCCGCCGCCGTATACATTGTTTTCCCGGTCGATAACCACCCCCTCTGCCTTCAACACGCCGCGCCCGAAGATCTCAACCTGATCGACTGAATACGTCGCCATAAACTGTTCCTCCTCAAACCGCTGTGTGAAAACGCCTGGGTTCTAAAGACGCTGGTGCGCGCATCTCGCCAAGCTTTGTTTCGTGTCGCAGGTTTTGAAAAAAGGATCAAGTCTATGCGACGGCGATTTCTGAAAACCGGTGCAATGGCTGACATCCGTGTAAATGGGAAGCAAGAAACAATCAGCGCTGCTCGCCACGCCGTAACAGAATTCTTTAGCCCGCCAACACTTCGAGTACACGAAACATGTAGCTAACTGATACATGGGAAGACGTTGCTTGCGTTACTTAAAGCCCACGGATAGAGTTTTCGGAGTCGATATGCCCAGACAAACCCTGGGAAACTCATCTAATTGGTGGTTGGAGCAAATGGCCGAAGGTTTCACCCTGTGGTTCACCGGCCTTTCCGGTGCCGGTAAATCTACTTTAGCAAATCTGCTGGCTGAGGAGCTGAGAGGACGCGGTCACCGCGTAGAAATACTCGATGGCGACGAGGTGCGGACAAATTTGTCCAAGGGCCTGGGTTTTTCCAAGGAA
Organism: Candidatus Binataceae bacterium; assembly: GCA_024281015.1. GTDB lineage: Bacteria > Desulfobacterota > Binatia > Binatales > Binataceae > JAMXLL01. The sequence continues at coordinate 4,884 of JAMXLL010000184.1, read as the reverse complement.
GACCGGGACACAAACATTCGCCGGATTGGCTACGTCTGCAAGTTACTTGCACGCAACGGCGTGATTGCAATCTCAGCCGCAATCTCCCCCTATCGCGAAATTCGTCACGAAGTGCGGGCGCAGCATAAGAACTTCTTCGAGGTTTACGTCAAATGCCCGCTCGAGACGCTGGTCGAACGGGATGTGAAAGGGCTATACCGCAAAGCTCTTAACGGTGAAATCGGCCATTTCACCGGAGTCTCGGACCCGTATGAGGAACCCTTCAGCCCCGAACTTGTGATCGAAAGCCATCGCGAATCACCTGAGCAAAGTCTCCGGCGCTTGCTGGAGACCCTCGAACAAGCCGGCCTCATCTTCAGCAAAGGAGCCGCGCGATGAGTGCCTCTAACGGCGACCCGATTGCCCCTCACGGCGGTGAGCTGGTTGATCTGCGGGTGCCGGCGGTCGAGCGCCAGCGGCTGCGCACCTACGCAGAAAAATTAGCGGCCGTTACGCTGGGTACGCGGGATTTGGCCGACCTGGAGATGCTCGCAACCGGCGCGTTCTCGCCACTGACCGGCTACATGGGCGAAGCTGATTACGTACGAAGCCGGGACGAGATGCGCCTGGCGTCAGGGCTCCCCTGGTCTATACCGATAACGCTTGGAGTTGACGAAGCCACTGCGCGGCGCCTCGGTCGCGGTGAGGACGTTGCGCTAGTGACCGAGGATGGCAACCGGATTGCGCTTCTGAAGCTTGCCGAGACCTACCAAGTAGATCGCGGGCGCGAGGCCGAAGCGGTTTTCGGAACCCGCGACGAAGCGCATCCGGGCGTGAAAAACGTGCTCGCGATGGGGCCGTGGTGCCTGGCGGGGCGCGTGATGCTGCTTGACGACGTGCCCGGCCGCACGTTCCTGAATTATCCGCGTGAGCCGCGGCAGACGCGTGCACAGTTCCGGGACAATGGCTGGAAAAGGATCGTGGCGTTTCAGACGCGCAACCCGACGCATCGCGCGCACGAGTACATCCAGAAGGCGGCGTTGGAAATCTGCGATGGTCTACTCCTTCATCCGCTGGTCGGTGAGACAAAAGGCGACGATGTACCGGCGGCGGTGCGGATGGAAACTTACGAGGTATTGCTCAAGCTTTATTATCCGCCTGGACGGGCGATGTTGGCCGTGATGCCGGCCCATATGCGTTATGGCGGACCGCGCGAAGCGATTCTCCATGCCATTGTGCGGCGCAATTATGGCTGCACCCATTTCATCGTGGGCCGCGACCATGCCGGAGTAGGCAACTACTACGGCACCTACGACGCGCAGAAACTCTTCGAGCGTTTCGATCCGGCGGAAATCGGAATTACCCCGCTAACATTCGAAAACACCTTCTACTGTCGCAAGTGCGCATCAATGGCGTCTTACAAGACCTGCCCGCATAGTGACGATGATCGTCTGCTATTATCGGGCACCAAAGTGCGCGAGATGCTGCGGCGTGGCGAGTCACCTCCGCCCGAATTCACCCGGCCGGAATTGGCGGCGATCCTGGTCCGCGCCATGAAAGAAAGCTGACCTTACCAGAACGCCAGCCTCAAAGCTGACCTATTCCTTGGGGCCGCGTCATCAACTCGAGTTGAGGAGCCCGGCACGGAGTTCGGATGGGCAGGCGAGCGCTGGTCGGATCAGCATTAGGAAGAAAACGGCGGGAGACCGGCTGATTGCGCGACCAGCGGCCGTCCCCTTTCATATATTATCTCACCACCGACGATGGTGGTCTCCACTGGCAAGTTCATGAGCTCGGCGGGCTGCAGCCTGGCCGGATCGGCCGGCAGTACGATCAGATCCGCCAATCGACCGGGCATGATTTCGCCGGCACTCAGGCGGCTGAGATCTGCGGCGGCGCGAGTAAATAGTGTCCATGCCGCATCGCTCGCCAGTCGTTCCCCTAGAGCTAGCTCGTACCCCTCCGATGAAACGCGCGCGAGGGCGGCCGCGATGGCATACAAAGGCCGAGCTGGTGTCACCGGCGCATCGGTGCCCCCGGCCAGTTTTATTCCTGCGTTCAAAAGGCTGCGCGCTCGGTAGAGATAGGGTACGAGGCCGGGCTCCCCGGCATATTTCGCGCCCCGGTAGTAAATGAAACCTGGGTTCGTCACGACCCAAGCACCAAGGGCCTTAATCTGCTCGGGATACTCCGGTGGGATCAGCCCTCCATGTTCTATCCTGAGATTGGCACCCAGCGGGTGCGCAACGCGCGGCCACGCCGCTCTGCAGGCGCTGACTACTGCATGGAGTTCTTCGACTTCGGTGGCGTGAAAGGCGCAATCCAGCCCTTGATTGAGCGTCTCGACAACTGTGCGCGTGAGGCTTTCGGGCTCCCATTGCGACACGTACATGAATTTTACGCCTGAAATCTGAATGCCGCCCGCTTCGGCCGACTTACGCAGATCGCTGATGCCGCGTAAATACTCGGGCCCGATCATCAGCGAAACGCGCTGCCTGATAGCCTGATTCGCGATTAGCCGCGAAAAGGTCGCGACTTCGTCCAAACCGTTGCGGACGGTCGCATCGGTCAGGGCAGTAATGCCGTTGGCGGCCAGATCCTGACTATAAAAGCGCGCGCGCGATTCGATTTCTGCCGCAGTGACCCGCGGTAGCCGATTCGTCAGCCACTGCTCCATGCCGACGACCAGACCAGAAAGCAGCCCGTTCCCGTCTCGCACCATGTGCCCGCCTTGCGGCGGCGGAAATTTTTCAGATTCGAGCCCCAATGCTGCAATGGCGCGAGAATTGAGCCACGAGGCATGCAGTGTCTGATGGCGCAGACGGAGGGGGTTCTTTGGAACAGCGTAATCCAACTCTTCCCGCGTCGGACCCCGCCGTTCGAGCATCAGGGCTTCGTCGCATCCGAAGGCGCGCAGCCAGTTGCCCGGCGGCGTCTTCGCAGCCGCAACTCGCAAATTGGTGAGCAAGTCGCCTATCGTTCGGCATCGAGCGACCGAGAGCCCCGCGGCGACCGCCGCGCCCTCCAGAAAGTGTTGATGGCAGTCGATGAAACCAGGCGCCAATACTCGGCCAGCAAGGCGCACCATGCGGGTACGCGGGCCGATGTTCGCTTTGAGCTCCCTGTAGAGGCCGTGGGCAACGATCCGGCCGCCCGAGATCGCGACCGCATCGCTTCCGGGATGTCCCAGGATACGGCCATCGTGCAGGACTACGTCAGCCTTGTCGGATTTCATCCACCACCCCCCTCAACGCCATTCAAAGCAGGAACGTGCCCCCGCTTTGCTCACCCCTGGCTTGTCAGTCCGATGATGGCAGCGGCTTGGCTTCCTTGAGCTTCATCTCACCGTCGCAGCACTCGAGTGAACCCGACCCGGCCTTGTTGCACAATACCTCCGTCCCGCATTTTTCACAGAGATAGCGTTTACCTAATGCATTAGACATTTGGACATACTCTCCCTATTTGAAAGTTTCTGCCGCGTTGATTGTAAACCTGGGTCTCAAGCCCAGACCTCAGCTATGGACCTCGCCGACGTCAACAGAACGCGCTGGCGCAAAGGGCAGTCCGCATACTTCAGCATTGAAGGTCCCCGACTCGCCGATAATTGATACGTGTGTACCAGCGGGCCACGCGCTGTGGTGTAGAATCGCTAGTCCAATCAGTCCAGCAACTGGCGATTGCGCGACGCTGCTCAGATGGCCAACCTCTTTGCCCTGCAACGTAATCACGGCACCGCGCGGCGGTGCCTCATTACCGGCGATGCATAAACCGCACAGTCGCCGCTTCAGCGCACCGTGCGCAGTTGCACGCTCGATGGTTTCCTGCCCAAGATAGCATCCTTTGTTGAATGCAATGGCTGGTTCAAGCCGGGCTTCAAGCGCCAGGGTTCGTTCCGTGGTGTCCGTGCCGACCAGGGCAAGGCCGCTTTCGATACGCAGGGTTTCCAAGGTCTCAGCGTGTAATTCAAGCATCTCGGGCCGGATATGTCGTAATCGCTCAGCCTCCGACCCGATGTCCGTCTCAGCGCCGATTATCGTGAATGCAGTTCGGCTGTACCGCGGCAGGTTTGCAATGCGCAAACTGCCATGGGCCAGATGGTGCCATTCCTTCAATTCGCGAGCGTCGCGGCCAAAAAATTCACCCACCAGATCGAGCGGTGCCGATCCCTCCAAGTCCAGCGCGACGAGCGCGTCAAGCTCTTCGAATTCGACATCGTCGGCGACCAAAAGCCGTTCAAGATGCCCCCGTAGCGCCGGCCACCGGCGCCGTTCGGTTTCAAGCCATAACGCCGGCTCCTCAAGTACATAAATCAAAACGTCAGCAATGACGTGAGCATGCTCGGTAAGAAACAGAGCGCGGGCGATCTCGCCTGGCGCCAGATTTTTGACATTGGCGCTACACATCCCATGCATGAAGGAAACGCGATCATCCCCGCTGACGCGCACGAACAAGCGGTCTCTAAGCAGGCGCATACCCGCGCCGGAACTAATTGCCCTGTATTCCAGCTGGAGGTCTGATTGGTCCATCAAAGCCGCCCCGGCGCCTGTTCGCGTCGATTATGCTGACCGGCCGAATCTCAGAGTCAAACTAGCAGAATAAAAACGGCTCTCTCAACGCCGGTTCCATGAATATCAAAAGCGTTGCAGGTTTTCCGAAGCGTAATAGATGAGATGGCGCCAGGAGCCGGGCTGGAGAGGTTAGCAGCGAAGAAAATCACTCGATCCCCGCAGTAATTGATATCGCGCTTTCCTCGAGCGCCTCAACGCTATGAGTGATGTTGCGATCGAGTCCTATCATCTCGCCGGCGCAAAGGACGCGTTCAGCACCGGCGCTAAATCGGATCGAACCAGAAACGACTTGAACCGCCACGGGACCCTTGGTGCGATGCTCGTGCAGCCGGGCGCC